>JBOGFO010000275.1:0-2179 GCA_050743445.1 Acidimicrobiia bacterium | reverse complement strand
TCTCCACCATGGCCGGGTACCACCGGCCGTACTTCATGTGACCGGCGGGCGTGAAGGAGTTGGTCTTCGGGTCGAAGAGGTTGGCGTTGCGCAGGCCCTCGAGCTCGATGCCGCCCACGTCGGCCGGCTGGCCGTCGTTGCGGTCGGCAACCGAGGGGGCGTTGTACCAGTCCGTCCCCCCGCTGATGAGCACCCGCCCGTCGGAGAGGGACGTCAGGTCGGCGCAGAACATGTCGCCGTCGTTGTGCTGGCTGTCGTCCGGTGTCGAGGTCGGGTCGTGGGGCTGGGCGCCGGCTTGTCCGGCGATGCTGCCCACCAGGCCGTCACCAGGGCGCCCTGGTACGCCTGCGGCGCCCATGGATCGTCCTGCCACTTGTGGCCGGGCTTGATGTTGGGGTTCGTCTGCCCGCCCCGGTCCGGAGTGGGCTCGGTGAACTGCGGGGTCCCGGAGCGCAGGTCGAGCAGGCGGGCCTGGCTGTCGCGCGAGGAGGGCGACAGCGAGAAGGCGCTGGGCCCCTTGGCGTTCTGCTCGCTCTCGATCCCGTTGTAGTAGAAGACCCGGCCGTCGGGGAGGACGGCGGCAGCCTGGGCCACGGGCTTGCACACTGTGAAGCCGTCGGGTTCGGAGTCGGAGGCGGGGACGCAACGGGCGGTGTCGGCGCCGCCCTCCTCGAAGGGGGCCGTCCAGGCCCCCACGACCACGGGGTCGACGAAGGCGGTGGACCGGGCCGGGGCGGCGGCGCCGAGGACGAGGCCGGCGCCGACAAGCGGGGTGAGCCAGCGGAGGCGGCGGGTGAGGCGGGGCATGGCGAACTCCTCTCGGGCTGTGGACGATGGGCACGATCCTCGAACGCCGGGCCCGAATCCGGCGATGGGCGCGGAGACCGTTTCCGGCTCGCCCGGTTGTGCCCCGTGACAACCCTGTGCCGGCGCACAGCGGGACGGGCGCAACCCAGTGCCGTCTGCCCATCGACGCCGCCTCGCCGGCGGGAGAGCATGCACCCCAAGCCCCACCGCTAAAGGAGGCCGGCCATGACCACTACCGACACCGTCCAGCCCGAGCGGACCGACTTTTACGCCCTGCTCGACCTGCTGGCCAAGGACGACCGGGACCTGCTGGAGTCGGTCCGGGCGTTCATGGCCGCCGAGGTGGCGCCCATCATCAACTCGATGTGGACCCGGGAGCAGTTCCCCCACCACCTCATCCCCGGCATTGGCGAGCTCGGGATCGGCGGGCTGGCCTACTCCGGCTACGGCTGCGGTGGTCGGGGTTACCTGGTGGACGGGGCGGTGATGATGGAGATGGCCTCCATCGACAGCTCCATCGCCACCTTCCACGGCGTCCACTCCGGCCTGGCCATGGGGTCGATCTATGCCTGCGGCTCCGAGGAGCAGAAGGAGCGCTGGCTGCCGGCCATGGCCCGCTACGAGCAGATCGGCGCCTTCGCCCTCACCGAGCCGGGGGTGGGCTCGGGGGCCGCCCGGGGCCTCACCACCACCGCCCGGCGCGAGGGCGACACCTGGGTGCTCAACGGCGAGAAGAAGTGGATCGGCAACGCCACCTTCGCCGACCTCATCGTGGTGTGGGCCGTCGACGAAGCCGACCGGCAGGTGAAGGGCTTCGTCGTCGAAGGCGGCACCCCCGGATTCGAGGCGGTCAAGATCTCCGACAAGATCGCACTGCGGGTCGTCCAGAACGCCCACATCACGCTGACCGACTGCCGGGTGCCCGAGGCCAACCGCCTCCAGGGGGCCAACTCCTTCGCCGACACCGCCCAGGTGCTGCGCCGCACCCGCCTGGGGGTGGCCTGGGAGGCGGTGGGCTGCGCCAAGGGGGCCTACGACATCGCCCTGGCCTACGCCAAGGAGCGGGAGCAGTTCGGCCGGCCCATCGGCGGCTTCCAGCTGGTCCAGGACATGCTCGTGCGCATGCTGGGCAACATCACCGCCTGCCAGTGCCTGGTGTTCCGCCTCGGCATGCTGGCCGACGCCGGCGGCATCAGCGAGGAGCAGGCCTCGCTGGCCAAGGCCTACACCACGGTGGCCATGCGCGAGACCGTCGGCCTGGCCCGGGAGCTCATGGGCGGCAACGGCATCCTCCTCGACCACAACGTGGGCCGCTTCGTGGCCGACGCCGAGGCCATCTACTCCTACGAGGGCACCCGGGAGATCAACACCC
>JBOGFO010000274.1:0-2276 GCA_050743445.1 Acidimicrobiia bacterium | reverse complement strand
ACCGGATCGTCATCGACGCGTCGACGGGCGAAGAGGAGATGGTGAAGATCGCTTTGGCGTCGTCCCGGGTCATCGAGCACCTCGGCGGGCGTACTCCCCGCAAGGTCATCATCGTGGTGCCGAAGCTGGTCAACTTCGTGGTCTGAGCCCGTGGCTCGGAGGCCGGCCGTCCGCCGGGTGGAGGGCGACTTTCCGCTGGTGCCGGCGGCTGACGTGGCCCGGGCCCGGGTGATCGAGGTTCCCTGGCTGACACCGGGCGTGGCGGCCATGACCCTCGGGCGGTTCATCCTGCTCCGTCGGGACCACGCCCGGGATGCGCCCCTCCTGGCCCACGAGCTGGTCCACGTTCGCCAGTGGCGCGAGTTCGGTGCACCCCGGTTCCTGTGGCGGTATCTCGGGGCCTACGTCAGGGGTCGGCGCGCCGGGCTCGGCCACGCCGGGGCGTACCTGGCCATCCCGCTCGAGGCAGAGGCCCGGGAGCTCGCCGGGCGGTAGGCCGGGGCGGCGGCGGGTGTAATTCGCTGGGCAGCCGCCATCCGCCGGCAGCAGACTCTGGGGTCCCCCGAGGCGGCGAGGTTCCGATGCCGGAGAATGCTCCACTGTCTCCGTCGTTCCGTCAGCTCCTGCGCAACATCGCCGGCGCCCTCCGGCTCGCCTGGAGGGCGTCGCGTCGCGGCTTCGTCGTTACGTCGCTGCTGGCCGTCGGTACGGGCGTGATCTCCCCGTTCGTCGTCTGGCTGACGAAGCGACTCGTCGATCTCACCGTGACGGGCGCCGCTCGCGGGGTGCGCCCCGGTGGCCTCGGCATCACCATCGTTGCGCTCGGCGTCCTCGGTGCTGCGACACGGGTGTTCGTCGTCCTCCAGAGTCACCGGCAGAGCCTGTTCGGGGAGCGGGTGGAGATGTACGCCGTCCGCCGCTTCCTCCACCAGGCGGCGAGCGTCGATCTCGGCTACTTCGACAACTCCGACTGGCACGACCGGATGCAGCGGGCCGAAGAGGGGTTGGCGTTCCGGCCGTTCCAGCTCACGATGGGGGTCACCGGCCTGGCTGGGGCGGCGGGTCAACAGCCGCATCTACACCTTCTGCCAGGACACGACGCCGGAGATCCGGGAGCGGCGCTACCTCCAGGACCTGCTCCACGAACCCAAGCTGGCCAAGGAGATCCGCGCCTTCGGTCTCGGCCCCCACCTCCTCCGACGACACGGTGAGCTCGACGGGAATCACTACCTCCGGCAGGCCCGCCTGTTCCGAACCGCCGATCGGACGGCGCTGCTGTCCGGCCTTGTGACCGGCGGGGCGCTGATGGTGGCCTACGCCTTCGTGGTGGCTCGTCCCTCCGGGTCGCCCCTGGCGAGCTTCTCGCCCTCGTCGGCGACAACGGCGCCGGGAAGACGACGCTGGTGAAGCTGCTGCTCCGGCTGTACGACCCTCAGGAGGGCAGCGTGCGTCTCGCCCTGGCCCGGCTGATCTACCGCGACGCCGACATCTGGATTCTCGACGAGCCGACCGCGGCGCTCGACCCGGAGGCGGAGGCGACCGTGTTCGCCGATCTCCGGAGGCAGCTGGCCGGCCGCATGGGAATTGTGATCTCCCACCGGTTCTCGACGGTGCGGGTCGCCGACCGCATCGCCGTCCTGGCCGGTGGCCGGGTGATCGAGGAGGGGACGCACGACGAACTCGTGGCCCGGGGCGGGCGGTACCGAAGGCTCTTCGACCTGCAGGCGGCCGGCTACCGCTGACCGCGACCGCTCCCGTCGCCCCGCCGGCTTTCGGGAGCCTGCCCCTGGTCACCTTCCCGGCCAACCTGCTCGCCGCGACGGCCGCTGACGCACACGAGGGGCGGAAAATCCGCCCTCCCGGTTCCGCCCGGCTGTTACCGTCTTCCCGGCTTCCTTCCCCCGTCACTTCCCCCGGAGACGGCACGCGTCTGCGGGAGGTGGCATGTCAGAGTTCGTGGCCCGGCTGCGGGACCGGTACCCGCGGGGCGCGGCGGCGGTGGTGGCCGTGGCCGCCCTGGCCGCCGGGGTCATGTGGTACCGGGCGGGCGCCTCCCCGCCGGGAGCGGACGTGGCCGGCGCGCTCCCTCCACCAGTCCAGGCCCCGCCGGTCGAGGCCCCGCCGGTCGCGGCCACCACCACGGTGCCGCTCCTCTACGTCCACGTCGCCGGGGCGGTGGCCCGACCGGGCCTGTACCGGATGGCGGGCGGCTCCCGGGTGGCCGATGCCCTGGAGGCGGCCGGCGGGCCCCATCCCCGGGCCGACCTCGACCGGCT
>JBOGFO010000273.1:0-5949 GCA_050743445.1 Acidimicrobiia bacterium | reverse complement strand
TCATGGCCGCCTCCTCCATCTCCTTGGGGATGGTCTCGAGGAAGCTCTTCAGCATCCACACCGCCAGCGGCGTGGTGAAGCTGAGGTAGGCGACGACGAGGCCCCACAGGGAGTTGAGCAGATCGAGGCGGCGCATGACGGCGAAGAGGGGGATGATCAGCACGACCATGGGGAACATCTGCACGCTCATCACGCCGAGCAGCAGGAAGCGCTTGAGGGGCAGGGTGAAGCGGGCCAGGGCGTAGCCGGCCAGCGCGGCCACCGTCACCCCGGCCACGGTGGTGGCCGCCGCCACCTTGAGCGAGTTCACCAGGGCCCGGGCCAGGCCGGCGTCGAGCACCTCGCGGTAACGGGAGAAGATCGGCTCCGACGGCCACAGGACGGGGGTGGCGCGCAGGATGTCACCGTCGGGCTTGATGGAGGTGAGGACCATCCAGGCGAAGGGGGCGACGGCGAAGAGGCCCACGGCGGTGGCGGCGGCATAGAGGGCGACCGTGTGCAGGGGTGGGCGCCGGATCACCGGGCCTCCTCCACCTTCGCCACCCTCGTGTAGAGCATGGTCATCACGGCGAGGATGGCGAAGAGGGCCATGGCCATGGCCGCCGCCGTGCCCAGGTGGAGCCGCCCGAACGCCTCCCGGTACACGGTGATGGCCGCCACCTCGGTGGAACGGGCCGGTCCCCCTTCGGTCATCACGAAGACCTGGTCGAAGATCTTGAAGTCCCAGATGGTGGACACGACCACGAGGACCAGCAGCAGGGGCTTGAGCATGGGCAGGGTGATGTGGCGCAACGTCTGGACCGGCGAGGCGCCATCGACCCGGGCCGCCTCCTGCACCTCGGGGGGAATGGAGGACAGGCCGGCCAGGAGGGAGAGGGCCACGAACGGGAAGGACTGCCAGACCACGACCACGCCGATGGCGAAGAAGGCAGACAGCCGCTCGTTGAACCAGGAGAAGCCCTCGAAGCCGGGCAGGATCCAGTTCACGAGCCCGTACTGGTCGTGGAACATCCAGCGCCACACGACCCCGGCCGCCACCCGGGGCACGGCCCAGGGCAGGAGGACGAGCACGCCGAGGACGGCCCGGCCCCGGAAGCGCTGGTTGAGGAGGAGGGCGACCGCCAGTCCGAGCGCCATGGTGGCGGCCACACAGGTGAAGCCGAAGGCGGCGGTCGTGATGAACACCCGGCGCAGGTGGGGGTCGGTGGCCAGGTCGGCGTAGTTGTCGAGGCCCACGAACCGGCTCTCCCCCCGGGCCAGGTAGGCGAGGCCGGCGTCCTGGAACGACAGCCAGAACGTCCGGCCCACCGGGTAGAGCACGAGCCCGAAGACGATGGCGCCGGCGGGGGCGAGGAGCAGCCAGGGGAGGGCACGGCCTTCGAACCACACCCGCCCGGGCAGCCGGCGCGAGCGGGCCGGAACCTTCCCTGTGCCATGGCTCTTCGCCTGGCGGCTCATCGCGTTGTGGTCGGGGGCCCCTGCCCCGACCACCGTCCGACGCGAGCGTCGGCCCGTGGTGCTACTCACCGAATGCGGCGTCCATGGCCTTGGCCACCTCGGCCATGGCCGCCTCGGCGGTCTTCTCCCCCTTCATCACCGACTGGACGGCGTTGGTGAAGAGGCCGTCGGCCTCGAAGCTGCCCCAGGCCTTGGTGGGCGGGTAGGTGCGGGAGTGCTCCCGGAGCTGGGTGGAGAACGTGCCGTAGAGGGGGTCGCCGGTGGTGGGCAGGGCCTCGAGGCCGGCGATGGCGCCGGGCAGGAACCCGATCTGGTCGCTGAAGCTCGCCACCCGCTCGGGGTCGAGGAGGTACTTGACCCACTCCCGGGCCAGGTCCTGGTGCTCGCTGCCCTCGAAGACGACCAGGTGGCTGCCGCCGGCGAAGGTGTCGCGGCTGCCGCCGGGACCGGCGGGCAGGAGGGCGGTGCCGATCTTGTCCTTCATCTCGGGATGGGCGGTGAGGATGGCCCGGAGGTCCCAGCCGCCGCCGATCATCATGGCCAGGTCGCCGGCCTCGAAGGCGGCCCGCACGTCCCGGGAGTTCCACGACAGGGCGCCGTCGGGGGCGAAGCGCTCCTTGGCGTAGAGGTCGGCGTAGAACTCGATCGCCTCGACGGCCTTCGGCGAGGTCATCTCGGAGCGCCACTCGCCGTCCTTCTCCACCGCGATCTCGCCGCCGTTCTGCCATACCAGGGGCAGGAAGTAGTGGTTGGAGGTTCCGGCCACGCCGAAGGCGGACATCTCCCCGCGGTCCCGGATGGCCCGGCCCACCGTCACCAGCTCGTCCCAGGTGGTGGGTACGGGCAGGTTGAGCCCGGCGAGCACGTCGGTGCGGTAGATGAGCGCCCGGGCGCCGGCGTACCACGGCAGGCCGTAGACCTCGCCGTCGACCGTGGCCCCCTCCACCAGGCTGTCGACGTAGCCGTCGAGATCGCCCTCGGCCGGGGCCAGGACGGCGGTGCCGCCGAACTCGGGGGTCCAGGTGCTGCCCATCTCGGCGACGTCGGGAACCTGGTCACCGCCGATGGCGGTGATGAACTGGTCGTGGGCGCTGGCCCAGGGCACGAACTGGACCTCGACCTGGCTGCCGGGATGGGCGGACTCGAAGTCGCTGCTCGCCTGGGTGAAGTAGGTCTTGAGCTCGGGCGAGCCCGGCTCCATGATCCACACGTCGATGGCGCCGCCTTCGTCGGAGGCGCCCAGCGGGCCGGCGGGGTTCCCGCCGCCACAGGCTCCGGCCAGAAGGATCAGGGTGAGCAGGAGGGCGGGCACGGGCATGCGGCGGGCCATCGGGCCTCCTCGTCAGGTCAGGACGGCGGATGCGGCGTCGGCGTCGGCCGGCGCCGCCCCGGCGGAGTCGAAGATGAACCGGGTCAGCAGGGGCGGAGGATCCGAGGCCAGCGACGCAGCCCCGTCGAGGGCGTCTCCGGCCGGGGGGACGGGGATGGCGTCGGGAAGGAGCTCGGCCAGCCGGCCGAGGAAGGGTTCCAGCATCAGGTCGTCGGCGGCGAACAGCCCGCCGGCCCACGAGACGGGCACCGGCGTCCCGGCGGGGAACAGCCGCCGGGCGCAGGCGGAGGTGGTGCCTGCCAGCTCTCCGGCCGCCTGGGCCCAGATGGCCCGGGAGGGGGCGTCACCGCTCCGGGCGGCGTCCGCCACCTGGGCGGCGAAGGCAGCCACCACGGCCGGGGGGCTCGGTGCAGCCGCGATCCGGGACGGGACGGAGTCGAGGGGCCCGAAGTGGTTCTCGGCCAGCCCGGCGAGGACGGCCGACCCCGACCGGCCGTCATGGGCCCGGAGCGCTTCCTCCAGGCCGCGCCGGCCGATCCAGTAGCCGCTGCCGGCGTCGCCCAGCAGGTGACCCCAGCCGTCGGTGCGGACCCAGTTGCCGGGGCCGAACGAGTCACCGGTGCCGCTGGAAGCCAACCCGAGCGCCACCGCTCCCGTGCCGGCCGCCACCACGACGCCGGGCGTCGAACCGAGTGCCCCGGCGTAGGCGGCGACGACGTCGCCGGTGAGCACGACCCGCTCGACACCCAGCAGCCGGGTCAGTCCCTCGGCCACTTCGGGGGCCTGGCCGGCACCGCCCAGCATGCCGGCCAGGCCGGCGCAGACGGCGTCGATCGTCTCCGGGTTGAGGGCGCAGAGGGCGACCGCTTCTCCCACTGCCTGCACCAGGGCGGTGGTGCCCTGGTCGGCGGGCAGGCCCCGCCCTTCACCGGTGGATTCCCGGACCCCGTCGGGACCGATCACGGCCGCCCGGCAGCGGCTCCGTCCACCGTCGATCACCAGGAGGCGCCCCATGACGCCGTTCTAGCCGACCGCAACGTCTCCCGGGGTGATGGAGCGGCGTTTCGCGGCCTTACAGGACGGCCATGCCGGCCACGGGCCTGTTGAGCTTGATGTTGCCGGTGGAACCGAGGAACTCGGCGTCGCCGAACGTGAAGATCCCGCCGTCGTCGGCCACCAGCCAGTAGCCGTCACCCGAGGGGGTGGGCGC
This sequence comes from Acidimicrobiia bacterium, assembly GCA_050743445.1. GTDB lineage: Bacteria > Actinomycetota > Acidimicrobiia > IMCC26256 > BP-133 > CAWBJP01. The sequence goes on along the minus strand of JBOGFO010000273.1, from coordinate 1,951 downwards.
CATCCCCACGATGGGCCGGTTCAGCCGGATGGCGCCGGTGGAGCCTTTGAACACGGCGTCGCCGAAGGTGAAGATCCCGCCGTCGGTGGCCACCAGCCAGTAGCCCCGGCCGCCGGTGGTCGACGCCATGCCCACGATGGGCTGGTTCAGCTTGATGTCTCCGGTGGCGCCGAAGAAGCCGGCGTCGCCGAAGGTGAAGATGCCGCCGTCGGTGGCCACCAGCCAGTAGCCCTCGCCGGTCGGGGTCGACGCCATCCCCACCACCGGCTTGTTGAGCGTGATCGCCCCGGTCGAACCGTGGAACACGGCGTCCCCGAAGGTGAAGATGCCGCCGTCGGTGGCGACGAGCCAGTACCCCTTGCCCGACGGCGTCGGCGTCATGCCCACGATGGGCCGGTTCAGCGTGATGCCGCCGGTGGAGCCGTAGAAGTTGGCTTCCCCGAAGGAGAAGATGCCGCCGTCCGCCGCCACCAGCCAGTAGCCCCGGCCGCTCGGGTGCGCCGCCATGCCGACGATGGGCTGGTTGAGCTTGACGCTGCCGGTGGAGCCGCTGAAGTCGGCGACGCCGAAGGTGAACATGCCGCCGTCCGTGGCGACGAGCACGTAGCCCGCCTTGTCGTCGTCGAGGATGGTGCCCATCGCCTCGGCCGGCAGGGACAGGTTCACGGGGTCGGTGAGGGCCAGGTTCACGGTCTCGTCGGCTTCGTCGAGCGAGTCGCCGAGCACGCCGACCACCACCGTCTTGGTCGTCTCTCCGGGGGCGAAGGTGACCCGGCCGGAGGCGGGGAGGAAGTCGCCGCCGGCCACGGCCCGCGTGCTGGTGGTGGCGTAGGCCACCGACGACTCCTGGGCGTGCTGGAAACCGGCCGGGGACTGGAGCGACAGCGTGAACACCAAGCTGGAGGAACCGAAGTCGCCTTCGAGCACGGAGGGGGCGTCGGCGCTCCCCACCACCGCCGACACGACGAGCGCCGGCTGGTCGTCGTCGAGGATCGTGGCGATCCCCAGGCTCCGGCCGACGCTGGCGTTGACGGCGTTGGACAGGCCCAGGCTGAAGGTCTCGTCGGCCTCGTCGAGCCCGTCGCCGACAACGTCGACAGCCACCGTCTTGGTGGTCTCGCCCTCGGCGAAGGTGAGCGACTGCGCCTGAACGGAAGCGAAGTCGTCGCCGGCCGTGGCCGTCCCGGCCGAGGTGGCGTAGTCGATGCTCACGGGCTGGGGACTGGGGGCGGAGAGCGACACGACGAAGTCGGCCTTGGTGGTGGCCCCGTTGCCCTCGGTCACGGTCACGTCGGCCACCGACACGCTGGGCCCGTCGTCGTCGACGATCGTGATCGAGCTCGAGTCCCTGGCCACCGCCGCGCCGGCGGCCTCGGTGAGGTTGAGCCCGATCATCTCCGTCGGCTCGTCCAGGAGCTCGCCAACGACGGCGACATCCCGGAACTGGACCGTCTCCCCCGGGGCGAAGGTGATGACCTGGTTCAACGCCGTGTAGTCGGCCGGGGCCACCGCCGAGTCGTCGGCGGAGGCCAGGCGCACCGTCACCTCATCGCCGGCGGAGGGGGGGGGAACGAGCCGCACCGTCACCTGCGCCGCGCTCGTCCCCGAGTTGCCCTCGGGCACCGTGCTGCCGAAGACGGAGAGGTGGGGCTCGCCGTCCGTGTCGAGGATGACGCCGGTGGCGGTGGCATCGTCGGGGTCATCGGGTAGTTCGGCGTTTACCGGGCTGCTGATGGTGACGGTGAAATCCTCGGTCGCCGCGTCGCCGGGGCCCTCGTCGTCGCCGTTGACGGCGATCATCACCGAGGTGGCGTTCTGGCCGGCGTTGATAGCCGTCTCGTCGGTCTTGGCGACGTAGTCCTCCCCGGCCGTGGCGGTGCCGTCGGCGGTCGAGTACTCGACCGTCACCGTCCGCCCACTCGGCGCCGAGAGGCTGACGGCGAAGATGGCC
>JBOGFO010000272.1:0-4169 GCA_050743445.1 Acidimicrobiia bacterium | reverse complement strand
CCAGCAAGGCCCGCAACACGCCCTACGCCGGTCGCAAGCTGACCGGCCGGGTCCGCCACACGATCTTCGCCGGCGAGCCGGTCGTCCTGGACGGAATCGCCCAACGATGACCAACCGCCCCCAGCCGGCGCTGCTGGTTCTGGCCGATGGAGCGACGTTCGAGGGAGAGGCCGTGGGGTACCTGCCCCCCGCCCGGGGGCCCGGGGGTGTCCCCCTACCCGGTGGGGCCGCCACCACGGGGGAGGTCGTGTTCAACACCGCCCTGTCCGGCTACCAGGAGGTCCTCACCGACCCGTCCTACGCCGGCCAGGTCGTCACCTTCACCTACCCCCACATCGGCAACTACGGCGTGAACCCGGCCGACTCCGAATCGGCCCGGCCCCACTGCGCCGGCGTCGTCGTCCGCGACCTGGCCCGGAGGCCGTCCAACTGGCGGGCGACCGAGGACCTCGACACCTGGATGCGCCGCCACCTCCTGCCCGGGATCACCGGCATCGACACCCGCCGGCTGACCCGCCACCTGCGCAGCCACGGCGCTTTGCCCGGGGCCTTCGGCGTCGACGAGGGCGCGGTGCGCACCGCCGCCGTGGGGGCGCGGGCTACCGACGGCCTCGACCTGGTGGCCGGCGTCACCACCGCAGTCTCCTACCCGGCGCCGGGCAACCATCCCGACGCCCGCTTCTCCGTGGTCGCCTACGACTTCGGCATCAAGGGGTCGATCCTCACCCGGCTCACCGCCGCCGGATGCCGGGTCGAGGTGGTCCCGGCCTCCACCCCGGCCGGTGACGTCCTCTCCCGCCGCCCCGACGGGGTCTTCCTCTCCAACGGCCCCGGTGACCCGGCCGGCGTGGCCGGCGCCCCCGAGGCCATCGCCGCTCTGCTGGGCCAGGTCCCCGTGTTCGGCATCTGCCTCGGCCATCAGCTCCTCGGGCTGGCCCTGGGCGGCCGGACCTCCAAGCTCCGCTTCGGCCACCACGGCGCCAACCACCCCGTCCGCCGCCTGGCCGACGGCTCGGTGGAGATCACCAGCCAGAACCACAACTACGCCGTCGACGCCGACTCCATCCCGGGTGACGTCGAGGTGACCCACGTCAACCTCAACGACGGTGTGGTGGAGGGCCTGCGCGTCCCCGAGCTGCGGGCCTTCTCCGTCCAGTACCACCCGGAGGCGGCCCCGGGTCCCCACGACGCCGCCTACCTCTTCGCCGAGTTCACCGCGGCGATGGATGACGGCCGGGCATGGGGCAGGGGCCCCATGCGCCGGAGGAGCCGGGCGCAGGGACCCGGCGGGAAATAAGCAATGCCGAAGCGGACCGATCTGCACACCATCCTCGTCATCGGCTCCGGGCCGATCGTCATCGGCCAGGCCTGCGAGTTCGACTATTCGGGAACGCAGGCGTGCAAGGTCCTGCGGGCCGAGGGCTACCGGGTTGTCCTCATCAACTCCAACCCGGCCACGATCATGACCGACCCCGATCTGGCCGACGCCACCTACGTCGAACCGCTCGACCTCGACAGCCTCACCCGGGTGATCGCCGCCGAGCGGCCCGACGCCGTCCTGCCCACGCTCGGCGGGCAGACGGCCCTCAACCTGGCCATCGCCGCCCACGAGGCCGGCGTTCTCGACGAGTACGGCGTGGCCCTCATCGGGGCCGGAGTGGAAGCCATCCAGACCGCCGAGGACCGCCGGCGCTTCAAGGCCGCCATGGTCGAGATCGGCCTCACCGTGCCCCGCTCCGGGATCGCCTACACCCTGGCCGAGGCCATGAGCGTGGGGGAGGAGATCGGCTTCCCCGTCATCGTCCGGCCATCCTTCATCCTCGGTGGAGGTGGCACCGGCCTGGCCGACAACCCCGCCGAGCTCGAAGCCGTGGCCGCCGGCGGCCTGTCGGCCAGCCCCATCGGCGAGATCCTCATCGAGCAGTCGGTGGCGGGCTGGAAGGAGTACGAGCTCGAGGTCATGCGCGACGCGGCCGACAACGCCGTGGTCGTCTGCTCCATCGAGAACTTCGATCCCATGGGCGTCCACACCGGCGACTCGATCACGGTGGCCCCGGCCCAGACCCTCACCGACGTCGAGTACCAGGCCATGCGGGATGCCGCCTTCGCCTGCATCCGCCGCATCGGGGTGGAGACCGGCGGCTCCAACATCCAGTTCGGCGTCGACCCGGCCACCGGGGAGATGGTGGTCATCGAGATGAACCCCCGGGTCTCGCGGTCCTCGGCCCTGGCCTCCAAGGCCACCGGGTTCCCCATCGCCAAGATCGCCGCCAAGCTGGCCGTCGGCTACCGCCTCGACGAGGTCATGAACGACATCACCGGGCAGACGCCGGCCAGCTTCGAGCCCACCATCGACTACGTGGTGGTCAAGGTGCCCCGCTTCGCCTTCGAGAAGTTCACCGGCGTTCCGCCCGTCCTCGGGACCAAGATGCAGTCGGTGGGCGAGGTCATGGCCATCGGGCGAACCTTCCCCGAGGCCTTCCAGAAGGCCATGCGGTCGCTGGAGACCGGCCGGGACGGGCTCAACTGCGATCCCTCCGAGGCGGCCCTCGACGCCTACGACGTCGACGAGCTGGTCCGGCGCTCCGCCCTGGCCACCCCGGAGCGACCCTTCCAGATGGAGGCCGCCCTCCGGCGGGGGGCCGGTGTCGAGCGCCTGGCCGAGGCCAGTGCCGTCGATCCCTGGTTCGTCGATCAGATGGCGGTCATCTGCGAGGAGCGCGCCCGGCTCGCCGGACTCGGATCGGCGGCGGCCCTGTCGACCGCCGACTGGCGCCGGGCCAAGCGCGCCGGCTTCGCCGATGCCCAGCTCGCCTGGCTGTGGGGCTCGACCCCGGAGGCCATCCGGGCCGCCCGCCTGGCCGCCGGGGTGGCGGCCACCATGAAGACGGTCGACACCTGCGCCGCCGAGTTCGCCGCCTCCACCCCCTACCACTATTCGACCTACGAGGACGAGGACGAGGTCGCACCCCTGGAGCGGCCGGCGGTCGTGATCCTGGGCAGCGGACCGAACCGGATCGGCCAGGGCATCGAGTTCGACTCCGCCTGCGTCCACGCCGCCTTCGAGCTGTCCGCCGCCGGCTACGAGACGGTCATGATCAACTGCAACCCCGAGACCGTCTCGACCGACTACGACACCTCGGACCGGCTGTTCTTCGAGCCGCTCACGGCTGAGGACGTCCTCAACATCTGCGACCGGCTCGAGTCACCCGGGGTTCGGGGTGTCCCCGATATGCCCGGGGTTGGCCCGGGGCTGGCCGGCGTCATCGTCGGCCTCGGAGGGCAGACGCCCCTCAAGCTCGCCCACGACCTCGAGGCCGCCGGCCTCACCATCCTCGGCACCAGCCCCGACGCCATCGACCTGGCCGAGGACCGGGAACGGTTCAACGCCCTGTGTAAGCGGATCGGGATCCCCCAGCCCGACGGCGGCCTCGTCTCCGACCGGGAGGCCGCCCTCCAGGTCGCCCGCGGCATCGGCTATCCCGTGCTCGTCCGCCCGTCCTACGTGCTCGGCGGCCGGGCCATGGAGATCGTCTACGACGATTCCGGGCTGTTGTCGGCCATGGACGCCCTGGCCGCCTCGGTCGAAGGCCAGGGCGGCCTCTCGGCCTCCCGCCCGGTGCTCATCGACCGGTTCCTGGAGGACGCCACCGAGGTCGACGTGGACGCCGTGCGCGACGCATGGGGCGAGGTGCTCATCGGCGGGGTCATGGAGCACATCGAGCAGGCGGGGGTCCATTCGGGGGACTCGGCCTGTGCCATCCCACCCCCCACGCTGCCCGGCGAGGTGGTGCTCACCATCGAGGAGCACACCCGCCGCCTGGCCGAAGCGCTCTCGGTCGTCGGGCTGCTCAACGTCCAGTACGCGGTCAAGGACGGTGTCGTCCACGTCCTCGAGGCGAACCCCCGGGCCAGTCGCACCGTCCCCTTCGTGTCCAAGGCCATCGCCGTCCCCCTGGCCAAGGTCGCGGCCCGGGTCATGGTCGGCGCCACCCTGGCCGAGCTCCGCGAGGCGGGACTCCTGCCCACCGGTGACCTGCGGGCCCGGGGCGGCCACGTCGCCGTGAAGGAGGCCGCCCTGCCCTTCGAGCGCTTCGGGGTGGACACGCTCCTCGGCCCCGAGATGCGCTCCACCGGCGAGGTCATGGGGATCGACCGCACGTTCGGCC
>JBOGFO010000271.1:0-2434 GCA_050743445.1 Acidimicrobiia bacterium | reverse complement strand
GGGTTGTTCTGGGCTCAGCGAGTTGTTTCCGGAGCTCCGGTGCTGGTCGGGCCCTTCCGCCCGACGGCGGGGGGCAGGTCGAGCTCGATGCGGGCTCCGCCCCGGCGGCCTTCGGAGATGGTGAGGGCGCCGCCGGCGGCCTCGGCGGTGCGGCGGGCGATGTCCAGCCCCAGGCCGGTCGAGCCGGTGCCGCTCGTCCCCCGGGCCACCTTGTCGCCGCTGACCCCCGGGCCCTCGTCCTCCACGGCCAGACGGGCCCCGCCGCCCCGGCGGGGGATCACCACCACCCGGAAGGCCGTGCCCTCGGGCGTGTGCTGGAACACGTTGCCGAGCAGGGCGTCGAGGGCGGCTTCGAGCTCCTCCACCGACACGGCGACGACGGTGTTCTCGGCGTTCACCTCCAGAGCCCAGCGCCGGCCCTGGTCTTCGGCGAGGGGGGCCCAGAACTCCACCCGGGCCCGGGCCACAGTCGCCGGATCGGCCAGGGGACCGACATCCGAGCGCACCGGCCGGCGGGCCTGGCGGATCACGGCGTCCACCGCCCGCTGCAGCTCGTCGACGTCCTCCGAGAGCCGGCGGGCGTCCTCGGGGTCGCCGACCCCTTCGACATCGAGGCGCAGGGCGGTCAGGGGGGTCCGGAGGCGATGGGACAGGTCGGCCACCAGCTCCCGTTCGGCGGCCAGGAGCTCGCCGACGCGGTGGCCCAGGAAGTTGAAGGCCGAGGCGGCCTGGACGATCTCGGGCGGGCCCTCGGGTTCGATGCGGACCGTCAGGTCGCCTTCGCCGAGTTGCTGGGCAGCGCCGGCCAGGGCCCGGACGGGCCGGACGATGGTGCGGGCCATCCGGTCGGCCAGCAGCACGGCCAGGGCCACCAGGGCCAGTCCGACGCCCAGCTCCATGGTCCAGGCCGAGGCCACCCCCCGGCGGAGCAGCGAGTTGGGGACGTAGACCCGGGCCACCGCCGTCTTCGACTGGGCCAGGGCCACCGGGACGAGGACCTCGGCCCCACCGGGGATGTTGGCGGAGAAGGCCCGGCCCCGGCGGGCCAGGGCGATGCTCTCGTCGCTGACCCGTCCCGCCACCGCCGACTCGGGCCTCCCGACCCGGGTCCCATCGGGGAGGAAGATCACCAGGCGGCCCGCCTTGCCCGCCGTGGTGGCCAGGATCGCCACCTCGAGGGCGGCGGCCTCCTGGGTCAGGGACAGCGCCGGGGCCAGCGACTGGGCCTCGAGCTCGGCGGCGTTGAGGGCCCGGTCGCGGGCCAGGGTGCGGACGAGCACGGCCAGCGGCACCAGGAAGGCGAGGGCCACCATCACCGTGTTGGCCGCCGCCAGCAGGACGAGCCGGCGCCTCATGGGTGCCCGGCCGGGGCCACGGGGCGGTCCTAGGCCCCGGGGTCGACCAGCTTCACCCCGACGCCCCGCACGGTGTGGAGGTACCGGGGCTCGGCGGCCGTCTCCCCCAGCTTGCGGCGCAGCCATGAAAGGTGCACGTCGACCGTCCGATCGGCCCCGCCGTAGGGCTGGCGCCACACCTCACCGACGAGGTCCCGCTTGGAGACCACCGTCCCCTGCCGGCGGGCGAGGTACCACAGCAGATCGAACTCGAGGCGGGTCAGGCCCAGCGGCTCCCCGGCCAGGGACGCCTCCCGGGTGGCCCGGTCGATGCTCAGCTCACCCACGTGGATGGCGTCGGGCTCAGGGGCCGACGCCGCCCGGCGGAGCACGGCCCGGATGCGGGCGTCGAGCTGGTCGGCGGAGAACGGCTTGGTGAGGTAGTCGTCGGCGCCCCGGTCGAGCAGGCGGACGATCTCGGCCTCGTCGTCGCGGGCGGTGGCCACGATCACGGGCACGGGGCTCACCGCCCGGATCATCTTGAGCAGCTCCGAGCCGTCGAGGTCGGGGAGTCCCAGGTCGAGCACGACCACGTCGGGGCGCCACTCCAGGACCTGGGTGAGGCCCTCCATGGCCCGCGAGGCCGCCTGCACGGTATGACCCCGCTCGGCCAGGGCGCGCACGAGCGCCGCCCGGATCCGCTGGTCGTCTTCGATGAGCGCGATGGAGGCCACGGGCACATGTTCCACCCTGGAGGCCCCCTTGAGGTTGATTTAACGCTGTATTCACTCGCGGAGTGGTCGTTCGGCCACATTATGTGGTTCGTGCGCCGTGCCCTCGCGCTCAGCTGGGCCCTCGGGACCTCCACAGGGGTCCTTCTTGGCCTGTCCGGCCTCCAGCTGGTCACGTCGGGCATCACCGGGTTGCGGATCACCCCGCTTTCCCGGCCTGAGGTGCTCCAGGCTCTCTCCGCCGGGAACACCACAGAGGCGCTCGAGGCTGTTGCGGCACCGGCAATCGTCGCACCGCCCTCTCCAGACTCCGGGTCGGCCCCGCCCCTCCCTGACCCGGAGCCGAAACCGGCTCCGACGCCCCCGGCG
>JBOGFO010000270.1:0-3193 GCA_050743445.1 Acidimicrobiia bacterium | reverse complement strand
CGGGTGTGCTCGGGCGGGTTCTCGGTCAGCATCGTCCGGCGCATCCGGCGCCGCAGCCGTTCCGCCACGCCCATGTTCATCCCGTGGCGGCGACGCAGCATGTCCTGCGGGTTCCGGCCGCAGCGGGGGTCGACCAGGACGGCCTTGCAGTCGTCGTAGCGCGAGGCGTACCACAGCCCGTCCCAGCCGCTGCGGTAGAAGGGGGCCAGCTCCCGCAGCTGGCGGTACCACGGATAGGGGTTGTCCCGTCCCTCGGACGACACCAGGCCGTCGAGGACCTCGTCCGCCCGGGCCAGCGTGTCCGCTGGGACACCCTCGGCGAATGCCGGAGCCGGAACCGGCTCGGCATCGGCCGAGACGGTGGTCACGACGCTTCTTCCTGCCAATGGGCGGCCATGAACCGCCGGGCCGCACCGAGCTCGTCGCCTCCCACCCTGAGATCGACATCCTCCGCCGGCTCGTCGAGGGAGAGAACCTCGGGAGCGGGTGTCAGCCTGCGAACCATCGCCTGCGTCCAGAGGATGATGGACCTCATCGCACCTACCTCCTGAAGCGGCCTCAGTGCCGGAGCGCCGGGTCGAATCGGACGTTCTCCGCAAAGCTACCGCAATCTGTCACTCAGTGCAAGAAGTCACTGTGCGCCAGCCCATTCCCGCGGACGAGCCCGACCGGCTCCCATTGGTGCCCGCCGGGGGGCGCTCGGCCACACTGGGCAGCGTGTCGTGGGAACTCATCTCCACCGTGGAGGACCTGCCCGCCGATCCGGTCGGCGCGGCCGTCGCCGAATCGATCGCCGGGATCCTGCGGGGCGCCTCGGTCGAGCTCCTCTACTCCCCCGACGGCGTCCCGCCGGCCAAGGTGGCGGACGGACCGGCCACGGCGAGCGCCGACGGCGCCGGCCCTCCGGGCTGGAACGTCACCCTGACCGTCCGGCTGGAGGGCCCCATGGTCCCCCTCCTGACCGAAGCCAGCGCGCCCCTGCTGGAGATCCTCAACGCCCTGCCCGCCGCCGGGCTCCGGGCGGCGAAGCGGTTCCAGACGGCGACCGGGGCCGACGCGGCGCTCAGCCCGCCCCTGCAACGGGCCCTGCGGGACATGATCGTCATCGAGGCGCTCCGCCGCCACCACGCCTGCCCGGGCGCGTCCGACCTGATCGCGGAGACCGTCGAGTTCCTCATCGAGCTGAGCGGCACCCGGGTCGAGTCCCACGACCTCACCCACGGCGTCATCATCACCGACGTCCTGCAGGACACACCCCGGCTCGAGTTCAGCTATCCGGAAGACCTGCGCAGCGTCAAGCGGGCTCCTTTGCTGTTCGACGGGCAGCGGTCACTGCTCGTCGTCGACCGGAAGGGTCGGGCCCGGACCGAGCTGCAGAGCCACCGGCTCGAGCGCCTGATCCCCGACGCCGGCGATACGGACGCCTACTCGGCCGAGTTCGCCCACAGCGGGTCCTTCGTCGCCGAGGCCACGCGGCGTCTCGGCGGCCTCGGCTTCTTCCTCCGCGCCGACCGGACCATCTGGGTCTTCGCCGACGGCCAGCCGATCCTCATGCGCCACGCCGAGCACTGGACGACGTTCCCCCTCCCGCTGGCGGCGGCCATCGCCCGCGCCATCGGCGGCCGCCAATCGACGGCCGAGATCGTGGTCCAGGCCGCCTTCATCATCTCCGCCCAGCGCCACGGAGCGATCCTCGCCATCGTCGACGACCCCGACACCCTCGACGCGATCGTCTCCCCGAAGGACCGCTTCGACCTGCGCAACGCCATCGACCCCATGGCCATGCAGGCCGAGACGCGCCTGCATCACCTCATCGACGCCGAACCGCTCGACGCCCAGACCCTGGCCCGCCTCGCCGCTCTGGACGGGGCGACGATCGTCGACCATGAGGGCCATCTCCTCGCCTACGGGGCCATCGTCACCAGCTCCGACAGCCAGCACGAAGGCGCCCGCACGGCGGCCGCCACCACCTTGTCGCAGTCCGCCGAGATCGTGCTCAAGGTGTCCGTCGACGGCGACATCACCGTGCTGCGCGCCGGCGAGGTCGTCGCGACCCTGCTGGGCTGATTCTTACGTAGGATCGCCGGATGGCACGAGCGGTTCGTCTCCTGGCCCACATCCTTCCGACCCTCATCCTCATCCAGGCCTTCATGGCCGGCCGGGCCCTCTTCGGGGGGTGGAGCATCACCCTGCACGGCGTGGTCGGGAACATCACCTTCATGTTCGCCCTGGCCACGCTGGCCCTGGCCTGGCGCACCGGGCAACGGGCGGCGACCATCGTGGCGGCCGTGCTCGTGGTTCTCATCACCGCCCAGATCGGGCTCGGCTACAGCGGACGCGAGTTCCTCGAGGCCGCCGCCTGGCACGTGCCGCTGGGCGTCACCATCTTCGGGATCTCCGTCTATCAACTGACCCTGATCCCCAAGCCGTAACGGGGATGCGGGCGCCGATCTCGAGGCGGACCCTGCTGGGCGGCGCCGCCGGCGGGGTGGTGCTCCTGGCCGGACTGGCCGCCGCCGGACCACTGCGGGACAGCCTCTTCGCCGACGGCGAGACACCCGGCCCGGTCCCCGACGCCCCGGTGGGCGACGAACGGCTGGAGCGACGCCGGTCAACGGCCCGGGGCCGCGAAGTCGACTTCTACACCGCCGTTCCCGCCGGCCACGGAGATGGTCGGGGCCTGCCCGTCTGCCTCATCCTCCACGGCGGCTCGGCCGTCGCCGCGGACTACCCGGGGTTCGGGCTGGCCCGGTTCCTGTCCGACGCCGTCGGCCGGGGGGCAGCCCCGTTCGTGCTGGCCGGCGCGGACGGCGCCCCGCACGGGTGGACCCCCTCCCCCACCGACGACCCGCAACGGATGGCGCATGAGGAGCTGCCCGACTGGTGCTCGGAGCGCGGCTTCGACGGCGTCCGGCTGGCGGGCTGGGGATGGTCCCGGGGCGCCGCCGGCCTGCTCCGCCTGGGCGAGGCGTTTCCCGGCTTCCTCCGTGCCATCGCCGCCTTCTCCCCGGCCGTCTCCGACGGCGACGCGGCCTTCCGCGACGCCGGCGCCCTCCGCGGCACCCCGATCGGCCTCTGGTGCGGACGCCAGGATCCGTTGTACGAGACCGTCCGGCGCCTGGAGCGGGCGCTGCCCGAACCGCCCCGGGCCGGGGGCTACGCCGACGGGCGCCACACCCGCCGCTACTGGAAC
>JBOGFO010000269.1:0-2892 GCA_050743445.1 Acidimicrobiia bacterium | reverse complement strand
GGCCCGGGGTGCGGGGTGTCCCCGAAGGACCCGGGGTGCGGGGTGTCCCCGAAGGACCCGGGGTGCGGGGTGTCCCCGAAGGACCCGGGGTGCGGGGTGTCCCCGAAGGATCAGGTTTCCGGTTGGGGCCGGTCGACGTCGAGGTCGGCTGGGGCGAGCGGGTGGCCATCCTCGGCCCCAACGGCGCCGGGAAGTCCACCTTCATCGGGGCCCTGCTCGGCCGCATCCCCCTGTCCGCCGGCCGCCAGTGGCTCGGGCCGGGCATCGTGGTGGGGGAGATCGACCAGGCCCGGGCCCTCCTGGCCGGCGACGTCACCCTGCAGGACGCCTTCCAGCGGGCCAGCGGGCTGAAGGTCGCCCATGAGGCCCGCACGCTCCTGGCCAAGTTCGGTCTCGGCACCGACCACGTGGGCCGTCCCGTCGAGTCGCTCTCTCCGGGGGAACGCACCCGGGCCGTCCTCGCCCTGCTCATGGCCCGGGGGGTGAACTGCCTCGTCCTCGACGAGCCGACCAACCACCTCGACCTGGCCGCCATCGAGCAGCTCGAGGTCGCCCTCGAGACCTTCGCCGGCACCGTGCTCCTCGTGACCCACGACCGGGAGCTGTTGGACAACGTCCGCCTCGACCGAGTCCTGCTGGTGGAGGGCGGCAGCGTCCGGGACGGATAACGCGAATCGGACAAATGCCTCAATCCCCTGGTGGACAAAGGGCCTAATGGGGAAGGAAGGCGCCCGGAAGATGACGAACTGGTAACGGCACAACGAAGTGCTCGGACTGCTCGCGCTGCCTCCAAACCGTGGGGCTGGTTTTCACCGAACGGGGGATGGGACGATGTCGCGCTCGTTGGCTCGACGCGCCCGGGTTCGCCTGCGAACTCTGGCCGCCGGCTTCACGTTGCTGACGCTGTGGTGGGGGGGTTCCCCGCCCGTGTCGGCTGACGGGCGCGATCACGGCCGCGACCGCAGCAGCGACTCCGTCTCCGGCCCCGGCTGCGGCGGCACCTGGGCCGACCCCGAGCACATCGACACCCTCCACGGCAACCTGTTGGAGGTCTCGGGCTTCGTCTCCAGCGCCCGGTATCCCGGGGTGGCGTGGATGATCCGGGACTCGGGCGGCCCCGCCAGCCTCTACTCCTTCCAGCTCGACGGGAACACCGCGGTGTGGAAGGAGTTCGCCATCGCCGGCGACGCCACCAACCATGACTGGGAGGACGTCACCTACACCATCGGTCCCGACGGCCGCGGTCACCTCTGGATCCTGGAGAACGACTTCACCGGCTACGTGGCCCCCGACGGCACGGCCGTGACCGAGAGCGTCATGAGGATCTACGAGGTGCTCGAACCCGATCCCTCCAGTGACGGCCCGGCCCAGCTGGTGGGGACCTACGAGTTCGTCTACCCGGGCGAGAAGCAGAACACCGAAGCCATCTTCGCCTTGGCCGGGAAGCTGTTCGTGGTGTCCAAGACCGATCCCAACCGGGTCTACAAGCTTCCCTGGCCGCTGTCGCCGTCCGGGGTCAACCAGCTCGTCGATGCCGGCTCCTTCGACGACGCCGGTGTGAAGCTCACCGCCGCCGCCGTCTCCGGCGACGACGAGCTCATCGTCACCATGTCGATGGGGCACGCCCTCAACGTGTTCCGCAACCGGTCGGGCGCCGGCGAGTTCTCGGCCTTCTCCGACCGCGACCCGACGTTCCACCAGCGCATGTCCCCCAGCCAGCGGGAGTCCGTCGACTTCTTCCCGTACAGCGGGTGCGACCTGATCTCGGTGAGCGAGGACGGCACCGTCTGGCGTCTCGCCAACCCCCGGACCGTCCACCCCGCCTCCCAGCCCGGGCCCCCCGGCGGCGTGTCGGCCGCGCCCGGCGACGGAACCGCCACCGTGCACTGGGTGGCACCGGCCGTCACCGGCGGGTCCGGCATCACCGGCTACATCGTCTCCGCCTACGAGGGGCCCACCGAGGTCTCGTCGGTGACCGTGGAGGACGGGACGGCCACCTCGGCGGTCGTGACCGGCCTCACCGACGGCGTGACCTACACGTTCACCGTCCGGGCGATCAACGGAACGGGACAGGGCACGGCGTCGTCGCCTTCGCTGCCGATCACTCCCGGCCCGGCGTCGTCCGACCCCACCCGCACACCGGCGTCCGCCCCGGGCGCTTCCGGCAGCGGCCGCACCGGATACTGGATGCTCGGCTCGGCCGGTGCCGTCTACGCCTTCGGCGAAGCCCCCAACGTCGGCGAGGCCGTGACCGCCCTCGGCGGCGCCGCCGCCGTCGACCTGGAACCCACCCCGTCGGGCCTGGGCTACTGGGTCGTCGACGACCGCGGCCGGGTCCATCCCTTCGGCGACGCCCGCAGCTACGGCAACGTCGACGCCACCAGACTGGTGGCGGGGGAGTCGGTCACCAGCCTCTCGGCCACGCCCGCCGGAGACGGCTACCGGATCTTCACCAGCCGCGGCCGGGTCCTGCCCTTCGGGGGCGCCACCTTCGCCGGCGACGTCTCGGCCATCACCCTCAACGGGCCGGTCCTCGACTCGGTGACCACCCCGTCGGGGCTCGGCTACTACATGGTCGCCTCCGACGGCGGCATCTTCACCTTCGGCGACGCCACCTTCCTCGGCTCCATGGGCGGCAAGAAGCTCAACGCTCCTGTGCAGTCCCTGGTCCCCGACGGCGACGGCTCCGGCTACTGGCTGGTCGCCTCGGACGGCGGCATCTTCGCCTTCGAGGCGCCGTTCAAGGGCTCCATGGGCAACGTCCGGCTCAACAAGCCGGTCACCGGCATGGTCCGCTTCGGCAACGGCTACCTGATGGTGGGCGAGGACGGCGGCATCTTCAACTTCTCCGACAAGCAGTTCCACGGCTCCCTCGGTGACCGGCCGCCCGCC
>JBOGFO010000268.1:0-4184 GCA_050743445.1 Acidimicrobiia bacterium | reverse complement strand
GGGTGAGGCTGGCCAGCGCCGCCTGGTCGGGCCCGGCCGCCGGCTGGGCCACCTCGGCCAGGACGGTGGCCGTCACCTGCGGGTCGAGGCGGGCCTCGCCCCGGTGGACGGCCCGCACCGCCGCCTCCACCTCCTCGGGGGCGGCGTCCTTCAGCAGGTAGCCGGCGGCACCGGCCCGCACCGCGGGGACGACCTGGTTGGCGGAGGAGAAGCTGGTGAGCACGAGGATCCGCGCCGCCGGGTCGTCGGCCCGGATGCGGCCGATGGCCGTCAGCCCGTCGACGCCGGGCATGACCAGGTCCATCAGGATGACGTCGGGCCGGAGGCGCGCCGCTTCGGACACCGCCGTTTCGCCGTCGCCCGCCTCGCCCACCACGGCCATGCCGTCCCGGGTGTCGAGGAAGGCCCGCAGGCCCTGGCGGACGACCGGGTGATCGTCCACCACCAGGATGCGGATCTCCCCGGACCCTTCAGCCACGGGGCACCTCCGCCGCCACCGTCGTGCCCTCGCCTGGCGCGGAGACGATCTCGAAGCCCCCGCCCAGGGACTCCACCCGCTCCCGCATGGAGGTGAGCCCCAGCCGGCGGGCGGCGATGGCCCGGGCGTCGGGGTCGAAACCCACGCCGTCGTCACTCACCACCACGCGTACCGAGTCGGGGGCGGCCATCGCCGACCGGTACCGGTCACCGGCGGCGGCCACGTGAATCTCGACCCGGGCAGAGCCAGCCGAGGCGTGGCGGACGACGTTGGACAGCGCCTCCTGCACCACCCGGAACAGGTGCCGCTGCACGCCGGAGGCCACCTTGTCCTCGTGGCCGGTGGTGACCACGGTCATCTCCAGCCCGTGGGCCCGGCTCACCAGCTCGGTGTGCTTGGCGACCGCCTTGAACAGCCCGTCGGTCTCCAGGTCGAGGGGGCGCAGCTCGAAGATGAGAGAGCGCAGCTCCCCGAGGGCGGCATCGACCAGCTCCCGGGCCTGGCCGAGGGAGGCCCGGGCTGACTCCGGGTCGGCCGCCATCCGGGTCGAGGCCGCCTCCAGGATCAGGTTGAGGCTGAACAGCCGCTGGGTGAGGGCGTCGTGGAGGTCGCGGGCCAGGCGGTCCCGCTCCTCGGAGATCGACGCCTCCCGGCTCGCCTCGTAGAGGCGGGCGTGCTCCACCACGACGGCGGCGTGGGCGGCCAGCACCCGCACCAGGTCCTCGTCGTCGGGGACGAAGCCGCCCTCCTTGTCGGTGAGGTAGAAGGCGCCCACGATGTCGCCCTTGAACACCAGGGGCACGCCGAGGAACGATCGCATGCGGGGATGGGCGGGCGGCCACCACTCGAAGCGGGGGTCGGCCCGGATGTCCTCGGTGCGGTAAGGGTCCGGGTCGGTGAGCATGGCGGCCAGCAGCCCGTGGGTCCGGGGCAGCGGCCCGATGGCGTCGATGAGCTCGTCGCTCATCCCGGCGGTGATGAAGGCGTCGAAGCCGCCCTCGCCGTCGGGGATGCCGAGGGCGGCGTAGCGGGCGCCCACCAGGTCCTTGGCCGCGTGCACCAGCCGCAGCAACACCGGCCCGAGCGTGGGTTCCCCGGCCAGGCCCACCATGGCCGCGCTCACCGCTGACAGGGCGGCCGACGCCGCTCCCGGGGCGGGTGCGGGGCTCACGTCGGGGACCGGGGGCATGGCCCCATGATTGCCGACCGCAACCGGGAGAGGAGACGCCGTGCTCGTCTACGATCCCGGCGCCGGGAACCCCATCACCTGCCGGAGGCCAACGCCGATGCTGCTCGACGGAGTGAATCACGTCGCCATCCTGACCCAGGACACCGACCGCCTGTGCTCCTTCTACCAGCAGGTGTTCGAGGCCAAGGTCTCGGGGGAGATGCGCCAGGACGGCTTCCGGCTCACGTTCCTCGATATCGGTCCGGGGCGGGAGTTCAACGTCTTCCAGGTCGAGGGCAACACCGAGGCCGAGCGCCAGACGCCCATGTTCGGGCGGGGGCGCATCGACCACCTCGGGCTGCAGGCGGTTTCGGTGAACGCGTTCCGCGAGATCCGGACCCGGCTCATGGCCTGTGGCGCCAGCGACGGGTTCGTCACCGACTTCGGCCCCGTCCTGAGCGTCTTCTTCACGGATCCGGACGGCCTCGAGGGCGAGGTGTGCGTCCCCAACCCCGAGGCCGTTCCCGGTGTGATGAACCCGCCGGGGACCCCGGCCGCCGGCTACGGCTGAGCGGTGTCCCCGGGCGGGGCGCCCGGTGACGTGATAGGCACACTCCCGAACATTGGGAAAGGGGTTGCCGTGTCATCGTTTCCTGGTATCGCTCACGTCGCCGTCACCGTCACCGACCTGACGCGCAGCACGCCGTGGTACGAGAAGCTCTTCGACGCCAAGCCCGTCCTCGACGAGGACGCCGGCCTGTTCCACCACGTGGTGTGGGTGCTCGAGGGCGGGACGCTCTTCGGGATCCACACCCATCCGAACCCCGAGAGCGGCGACTTCACCGAGCTGCGCCCCGGCCTCGACCATGTCGGCTTCGGGGTTCCCAGCCGCACCGAGCTGGAGCAGTGGGAGGCCCGGCTCGACGACCTCGGCATCAGCCACGGCGGCATCGTCGACGCCCCCTACGGCTCGGGGCTCTCGTTCCGGGACCCGGACAACATCGCCCTCGAGCTCTTCGCTCCGCCCGGCTGACGCCGCCGCCGGGGGTTCCCGGCTCAGGCGGGGTTGGTGCCCCGGTAGGTGCCGAAGCTCCAGAGGTTCCCCTCCGGGTCCCGGACGGTGAAGCCCCGGGAGCCGTAGTCCTCGTCGACCAAGCCGCGGACGACCTCGGCGCCGGCCGCCGTGGCCCGGGCGAAGAGGGCGTCGGGCTCATCGGTGATGCAGTAGAGCGAGGTGGCCCCGGTGGGCATGGAGGCGAACTCGCCGTGGTCCTTGCCGGCGGAGCCGAACATGACGCCTCCGCCCGGCGGCCAGCGCAGCTCGCCGTGGATGATCACGGCGGGGGTTTCGCCGGGCACGATCAGCATCTCCTCGAAGCCGAAGGCCTCGATGAGGAAGCGGGCGGCGGTCGGGGCGTCCTTGAAGTTGAGGCAGGGCCAGACGGTGGGGGCGGGGCTGTCAGTTGTCATGCGCCGATGATGCCCCGCCGGCGTCGCCCTGGTCTTGGACGAATGGGAGCTCCTCGGCCATCCACGTGGCGGGGGTGCACCCGGCCAGCTCGAGGGGCCGGTCCAGGCTGAGGACAATGGTCAGGTGCCGGGAGGGCAGACCGCGGTGGAGCTGCTGGTCGATGCCCTCCTGCCGGTAGCCGACGTAGGTGCCGACGAGCCGGCGCAGCGGCGGCGCCGGCGTGCCGG
This sequence comes from Acidimicrobiia bacterium, assembly GCA_050743445.1. Classification (GTDB taxonomy): domain Bacteria; phylum Actinomycetota; class Acidimicrobiia; order IMCC26256; family BP-133; genus CAWBJP01. The sequence goes on along the minus strand of JBOGFO010000268.1, from coordinate 840 downwards.
TGACCATCTCGACGACGGGTTCGGCGCTGGTCACGCCCCTCAGGGTATGGCGCCCCTCACCCATCGCGCGTTAGCCAAACCCGCATCTCCTGCGGGTTTGGGCAACGCGCAACGGCCTTTGGGGTGGGCGGGTGGGCCGGCGGGTGCCGAGGGCGAAAGGCAAAGCCGCAAATGAGGGGAGTCGGGGGTGGCGGGCCTGCGGGTTCCGGCGGCCCATCGTTGCTTTGCGGGGGAAGTGCACGTGGGACGTGCACTTTCCCCGCAAACCAGCAACCTCAACCACACGACAGCGCTTGAGGCACACCCCGCCCTCTTCATTGCGTAGTTGCTTCCGCCAACCCGTCGCGTCGTTAGCGAAATACCGCTGGGAACGGCCTTTGGCTCAGCGCGATGGGGGTTGCGGGGGGTTTGGGTCGGTTTGGCGGGGTCAGATCAGGTCGGGGTGGAGGTCGAGGGCGGCGAGCTTGTCCTCCGCCCGGATGATGTGGATCGCCAGCACCTCCCCGTCCTCCACGTGGACGGCCATGGCCGCCACCCGCTCGGCGCCGTCGTAGAGGACCATCCCCAGCTCGCCGTTGAGGGCGATCGGCTCGAAGGTGAAGTTGTTGAAGCGCCGCCCCAGGTTGATGAGGAAGCGGGCCAGGCGCTTCGGGCCCCGGATCGGGTAGCGGGCCGCCCTCCGGTGGGCGCCGCCGTCGCTGATGAGGACGGCGTCGTCGGCCAGGATGCGGACGAGCTCGCCCACATCGCCGGCCATGGTGGCGGCCAGCAGTTCGCCCACGGTCTGGGCCGCGGCCTCGCCCGGCGGCTGGTAGCGGCCCGGGGCGGCCTCCCGCACCC
>JBOGFO010000267.1:0-3584 GCA_050743445.1 Acidimicrobiia bacterium | reverse complement strand
GTGCACTTTGCCCGCACGGCCGACGACGCCAGCGCGGCGGGCGGTAACCGGCGTCAGGCTTTCGAGCCGAACACCTCGAGCTGGATGTTGTCCGGGCCGCGGAGGACGATCAGCGCCCCGAAGGGCGAGTCCTTGATCCCCGAGTGCGCGATCCCCAGCGCATCGAAGTGCGACGCCCACCACGCCAGCTGGTCGGGACCGCCGACCCGGAAGGCGAAGTGATCGAGGCCCGTCCTCGACTCGTCGAAGTCCTCCCCCTCGTTGGCGTCGTGGAGGTTCAGGCTGAGCAACGGCCACACGCCGTCGGCGGAGAGCACCACCTTGTGGACCCCGGAGAGCTCGACCACCCGGATGCGGCGCAGGCCGAACACCCGGCCGTACCACTCCTCGGAAAGGGCCAGGTCGGTGACGCTGACGCCGGCGTGGTGCAGCCCCATGACGCTCGGTTCGCTGTCCTTCACCGGCCGGACAGTATCCCGGCGTCGCCGGGGTCGGCGCCCGCGCAGGGTGACTCGACCTGAGCGACCACAGAGATAACATTCAGAACATGGCCCACTTTGAGCACATTCGTCGGGTTCGACAGCGCCGCCTCGGGTCGGCACTCGCCGCCGTGGTGATCACCGTGGCCGGCGGGACGGTACCCGCGCCGGCCCAGCCGGCGGCGCTCGACCACACCGAGAAGCCGGGCCCGAACACCATGGCCGCCCAGCACACGGTCACGGCCGACGTCGAGACCGAGCCGGTGCCGGGAGCGGGGGACGCCGACGACACCGCCATCTGGGTCCACCCCACCGATCCGACGCTGTCGGTGGTGATCGGCACCGACAAGCTGGGCGGCATCGAGGTCTACGACCTGGCCGGCCAGCGCCTCCAGACCATCGACCCGGACTCCAAGCCCAACAACGTCGACCTCCGCCCCGGTTTCCCGCTGGGCGGGGCCACCATCGACCTGATCGGCGCCGCCGGCTACGGCATGCGCTTTTACACCATCGACCCGGCCACGAGGACGCTGACCAACATCACCGCCCCCACCGTCAAGCCCGACATCCCGGCGGCCGGGATCTGCCTGTACCAGAGCCCGGTGTCGGGCACGTTCTACGCCGTGGCCAACACCCGGGACGGACGGGCCGAGCAGTGGGAGCTGTTCGACGAGGCCGGCAAGGTCGGGATGCGCACCGTACGGGGGCCCTGGTCGGTGGGCACCGAGGAGTCCGAGGGGTGCGTCTTCGACGACGAGCGCCAGCTCCTGTTCCACTCCGAGGAACACGACGGGATCTTCCGCTACGGCGCCGAGCCCGACGCCTCCACCACCGAGCGGTTCACAGTGGACGCCCCCAACGACCGCCTCGTCCCCGACGTCGAGGGACTGGCCCTGGTGCACACCGCCGACGGCGGCTACCTCGTCGGCTCCTCCCAGGGCGACGACACCTTCGCCATCTACCGCCGGGAGGCGCCCCACGAGTTCGTCACCAAGTTCTCGGTCGTCGACGGAACCGGGGTCGACGGCTGCTCGAAGACGGACGGCATCGCCGTCCTCGCCGCCAACCTCGGTCCCGCTTTCCCCTACGGGCTCTTCGCCTGCCACGACCACCTGAACACGGCGCCCGGATCGGCCGGCGGGAAGAACTTCAAGTTCGTCCGGCTGGAGCGGATCCTCGAGCTCGTGGGTGCCGTGTACTGACGCTCGGCCGGCGAGCTGCGCCGGTCAGAGCTTCTTGATCTCGGCGTTGATGGGCGTGCCCTGGAGCACGTTCTGGGTGACGGGCGAGCCGTTCTCGGCGGCGGCGCGGATCTCTTCGAGGACCGCGGGGTCGGCGTCCGTGTCGACCTCCACGCTGTAGGAGATGTTGAGGAAGCCGGGAGGGACGCTGGCGTCGATGGCGAGGTAGCCCGACAGGTCGTACTCGCCCCGGGTCTCGATACGCAGGGACCGGAAGTCGACGCCCCGGCGGTTGGCGTGGGTCACCCAGCCGATCTGGAGGCAGCTGCCCACCGCGGCGAGGAGGAGCTCCATGGGGTCGATGGCCTTGTCGGTGCCGCCGAGGGGTGTGGGCTCGTCGGTCTCGAGGGAGAAGGAGCGGGCCGTCGTCCGGGCCTGCGACCCGTCCACCCACTCGGTGACGGTGGTGAACGCCCCCTTGCCGAGCTGCGGGTCGTTGCGGATGGCCTCCGTCGTCTGACCAAAGGTCTCCATGTCGAGGTTGAAGCAACTGGGTGTCATGGCTCCTCCTTGGGGTGGGGAACGACCGAGCCCCGGAGCGGGGTCGCGTTCTTGACGTTGTCGAACATGGGCGAGGTGGCTTCGACGGCCGCCTGGATCTCGGCCAGCGTCCCCGGCGGGGCATCGCTGTCGACGTGGACGCGGTAGTCGATGGTCTGGAACCCGGGCCGGACGCCGCCCCCCAGGGCCAGGTACCCCCGCAGGTCGTAGGTCCCGGTCACCTCGACCTCGAGGTGGCGGAACTCGATCCCCCGCTGCACCGCCTGGGTGACCCATCCGACGGTGACGCAGGTGCCGACGGCGGCCAGGACCAGCTCCATCGGGTCCACGGCGGCGTCGGTGCCGCCCAGGGCCTTGGGCTCGTCGGTGCGCAGGACGAAGGAGCGGGCGGTGGTCCGGGCCCGGGCCCCGTCCTCCCACGTCGTCACCGTGGTGAACGATGCGACACCGACGTCGGGATCGGCGCTGACGGCCGCCCTGGTGGCCTCGAAGGCCGAAAGATCCACGGTGAAACGACTTTCCGCCACGCCGGCCTCATTTGTCCGGACGAATCAGGTCGGCATTGTGTACCCTTCGACCGGGCGTTGTCCAGCGCCCGGGGAGAACTGGCCGGGGGCATGACATGCAAGGCCGGAAGCCGCAAGCGACGGGGGAGGCGCGGCCCTACCTGTGGGCGACCGTCCTGGCCGACCTCCAGCGGCGGCTGGCCGCCGGCGAGTTCGCCGAGCGCTTCCCCACCGACAAGGAGCTCACCGCCCACTACGGCGTGAGCCGCCACACCGCCCGGGAGGCCGTCCGGCGCCTCGACGCCGTCGACCGCCGTCCCCGCCTCGGCGGTCGCCTCCGCCGGCCACCGAGCGCCCTGGAGAACCTGGGGGCCACCCTTGCCGCCCTCGGCACCCAGCTCGAGCTGCACGAGACCGGTCGGGCCCGGCGCCGGTCCCGCCCCGTCAGCTCCGCCATCGGCACGGACCCGGGGGCCTCTCTGGAGGTCGTTGTCCGGGTCCTGACCGCCGACGGGGAGCCGCTGCTCGTCTCCGAGCTCTGGCTACCGGCGGGCTCGCCGCTGCAACCGGCCGACGCCGGCGCCCTCCTGGGGTTGCCACCCACCGACGCCGACGTCCAGGTGGTGGACGAGTCCGTCCTCCCCATCGTCGCCCCCGCCGACGTCTGCACCGTCCTGCGCCTGCCCGCGGGGTCGGCGGTGTTCTGCGTCGAACAGGTCCTGTCCCTGGCCGGGCGGGTGGCCGGCTGGCACCGGGCCCTCGTCCGACCGGAGCGCTACCGGTGTGTGGTCCGCTGGGATCCGAACCCGGCGACCTGAAGGCGTCGCCGAACAGGGGCCGTTCGACCACCGTTTCGG
>JBOGFO010000266.1:0-13326 GCA_050743445.1 Acidimicrobiia bacterium | reverse complement strand
ATGGGGCACTTCATCGAGTCGCACTTCGGGCCCTTGAGGAACAGCTTCATCTTCTCCCGCCGGCAGAGGCGGCAGACGGGACCGGTGTAGCGAGCCATCTAGACCCTCCGCCGCTTCGAGGCGCGGCACCCGTTGTGCGGGATGGGGGTGACGTCCTTGATGCCGGCCACCTCGATCCCTGTGTTCTGGAGGGAGCGGATGGCGGTCTCCCGCCCCGAACCCGGGCCCTTCACCAGCACGTCGACCTTGCGGACGCCGTGTTCCATGGCGCGGCGGGCGGCCGCCTCGGCCGCCATCTGGGCGGCGAAGGGCGTCGACTTGCGCGACCCCTTGAACCCGACATTGCCGGCCGTCGCCCAGGAGATGGTGTTCCCCTCCTGGTCGGTGATGGTGACGATCGTGTTGTTGAACGACGACTTGATGTGCGCGACGCCGTAGGCGATGTTCTTCCGCTCTCGGCGGCGCGGACGCCGTCCACCTGGCTTGGGCTTGGCCACTGTTCCCGCTTCCTCTTAGTGCTTCCGGACCTTCTTCTTCCCGGCCACGGTCTTCTTCGGGCCCTTCCGGGTCCGGGCGTTGGTCCGGGTTCGCTGGCCCCGTACGGGGAGGCCGCGCCGGTGTCGGAGACCGGCGTAGCAGCCGATCTCCATCTTGCGCTTGATGTCCTGGGCCACCTCGCGGCGCAGGTCACCCTCGACCTTCAGGTTCTGGTCGATCCAGGTACGCAGCTGCGCCACCTCGTCCTCGGTCAGGTCCCGGACCCGGGTGTCACCCGAGATGCCGGTGGCCTGGCACACCATCTTCGAGCTCGGCAGGCCGACCCCGAAGATGTAGGTGAGGGAGATCTCGAGCCGCTTCTCCCGGGGGATGTCCACCCCGGCGATCCGTGCCATCCAATGCCTCCTCGTAACCCGCTGCTACCTCTACCCCTGCCGCTGCTTGTGGCGGGGGTTCTCGCAGATGACCATGACCACGCGGTGGCGGCGGATCACCTTGCACTTCTCACAGATCTTCTTGACGCTGGGCCTGACTTTCATCGCTCTCCCGGTGCCGTTACTTGTACCGGTACGTGATTCGTCCCCGGGTGAGGTCGTAGGGGGTGAGCTCCACCTGGACGCGATCTCCCGGAAGGATCCGGATGTAGTTCATCCGCATCTTCCCGGAGATATGGGCGAGCACCTTGTGACCGTTCTCGAGCTCAACCCTGAACATGGCATTCGGAAGCGGCTCGACCACCGTCCCCTCCACGAGGATGGCGTCATCTTTGGGCTTGGCCAGGGGTAACCACCTACGTTTCTCACACGCGAAGCGACGAGCGGCCGCCTCGAGACCAGCGCGTCAGTATATGGCGTTCGTCAAACCGCCGCGAATCGCCGGGTCAGAGACCCTCGTCAGGGCAGCGTCAGCACTTCCGGACCGTTGTCGGTAATGGCCACGGTGTGCTCGAAGTGGGCCGAGAGGCGACGGTCCTTCGTCACCACCGTCCAGCCGTCATCGAGGGTTTCGGTCTCGGCGCCTCCCGCATTGACCATCGGCTCGATGGCCAGCACGTAGCCCTCCTTGATCTTTACCCCGCGGCCGGGTTGGCCGAAGTTGTGGACCGGCGGCTCCTCGTGCATGGCGGTGCCGATGCCGTGTCCCACGTACTCGCGCACGACCGTGAACCCGGAGGCGACCGCCACCTTCTCGACCGCGGCCCCGATGTCGCCCAGGTGCTTGCCGGCCACGGCCTGAGTGATCGCATCCTCCAGGGACCGGCAAGTGACGTCCATGAGGAGGGCGGCCCCGGGATCGACCTCGCCGACGGGAACGGTGACGGCGGCATCGGCATGCCAGCCCTCGATGATCGCCCCGGCGTCGATCGAGATGATGTCGCCCTCCTCCAGGACGTAGGCTCCGGGGATCCCATGGACGATGACGTGGTTGGGCGAGGTGCAGATCACGCCCGGGAACCCGTGGTAGTTGAGGAAGTTGGACCGGGCCCCCCGACGGTCGATGACCTCCCGAGCCACGGCATCGAGCTGCGCGGTGGTGGCGCCCGGGCGGGCGGCCTTGGTGCACTCCTCGTGGATCTCGGCGACAACCCGGCCCGCCTTGCGCATGAGCGCCACCTGCGCAGTGGTCTTGCGGGTGATCATGGCCCCACCCTGTCCGCCAGAACTCCGCCGTTCTGGATCAGCTTCAACATCCGGTCGAACACCTCATCTACGGTACCGGTGCCATCCACCCGGGTGAGAAGCCCAACCTCGCCGTAGTACTCGAGCAGCGGCCCGGTCTCGGCCTCGTAGAGGTCCAGGCGCCGCGTGATCGCCTCTTCGGTGTCGTCGTCGCGCTGCACCACCTCGCCGTCGTCGTTGTCACAGCGCCAGTCCTCCGACGGCGGGTAGTCGACGTGGTAGGTGGCACCGCAGTTGGTGCACACCCGCCGCCCGGACAGCCGGCGCAGCACCTCCGGCGTGGGGACCTCGATGTCGATGGCGGCGTCGAGCCCATCCGGGTAGAGCACGCGTTCGAGCTCCTCGGCCTGGCCCTTGGTCCGAGGAAAGCCATCGAGGACGAACCCGGCGTTGATGGCATCGTCCTCGGCGAGGCGCTCGGCCACCACGCCGATCACCACATCGTCGGGCACGAGCTCACCCCGTTCCATGAATGCCTTGGCCTGGAGACCCATCTCCGTCCCGTTGCGCACCGCGGCCCGGAACATGTCTCCCGTGGAGATGTGGGGAACATGCAGGTACGCAGCCAGGCGCGATGCCTGGGTACCCTTACCCGCCCCCTGCCTACCGAGGAGGAGGTAGCGCGAGCCGGCGGCCACTACCTCAGGAAGCCCTCGTAGTTGCGCATCATCAACTGGCTGTCGATCTGCTTCATCGTCTCGAGGGCCACACCCACGGTGATGAGGATGGCAGTCCCGCCGAACGGGAAGCTGGCGATGTCCCAGGCGGCGAAGACGACCAATGGAATCACCGCGATGGTCGCCAGGAAGAGCGAACCGGGCAGCGTGATCCGGTTGAGGACCTGAGCCAGGTAGCGCTCGGTGGGCGGGCCGGGGCGGATGCCCGGGATGAAGCCGCCCTGCTTGCGGATGACGTCAGCCTGCTGAGCCGGGTTGAACGCGATGGCGGTGTAGAAGTACGCGAAGAAGACGATCAGGATGGCTTCGGCCCCGATGTAGAACGGGCTCCCCTGCTGGATCAGGTTGGCGTTGACCCAGTCCTTCACTCCCTGCCAGGGGAGGGTGCCCACGATCAGGGCGGGGAACTGCAGCACGGAGCTGGCGAAGATGATGGGGATCACGCCGGACTGGTTGACCTTGAGGGGGATGTACGTGCTCTGGCCGCCGTACATGCGCCGGCCCACCACCCGCTTGGCGAACTGGACGGGAATCCGCCGCTGGCCCGACTCCACGAAGACGATGCCCACGATCATGGCGACGCCCATGAGCACGACGACCGCGCCCTGGAGATTGCCGCCTTCGGCGAAGATCTGCGACCCCTGGGCCGGGAGCCGGGAGACCACCGAGGCGAAGATCAGGATGGACATGCCGTTCCCGATCCCCCGCTGGGTGATGAGCTCGCCCAGCCACATGATCATGGCCGTGCCGGCGGTGAGCGTGAACACGATGAGCAGGACCCGGGGGGCCGAGAACTGGGGGATGAGGTCGATGCCGGCCAGAGCCTGGGAGCCGAGGAAGCTGCCGCCGCCCTGGTGTAGGGCGAAGACGATGCCGGTGGACTGCATCAGGGCCAGGGCCACGGTCAGGTAGCGGGTCCACTGGGTGATCTTCTTCTGCCCGACCTGGCCCTGCTGCTGCCATTCCTCCAGCTTGGGGATCACCACGGCCAGCAGCTGCATGATGATCGATGAGGTGATGTACGGCATGATCCCCAGCGCGAAGACCGCCACATTGGTGAGTGCCCCGCCCGAGAACAGGTCGAGGAACTCGAGCGCGCCACCTTCCTTCACCCGGTCCTGGAGGGCCTGAACCGCCTCGAAGTCCACATACGGCAGCGGGATGTGGGAGCCGAACCGGTAGATGGCGATGACCAGAATGGTGAAGAGGATCTTGTTGCGAAGGTCCGTCACCCGGAACATGTTCCGCAGACGAGACAGCATGGGGACGAGCCTCCTCAGATCGGCGGGGCGCTCATTCTAACGGTTGGTGAGAGCGTTCCCCCGGGCAGGGGGCCGGGCCAGGCCTCCCGGCGGCAACATCGTCTCCGCCGTTCCCCCGGCCGCCCGGATTGCCTCGGCGGCCGCTTTGGAGAAGGCATGGACACGGACCGTCAGCGGCTTGCTGACCTCGCCCCGACCGAGCACCTTGACCAGTCCGTGCTTGTGCACGAGACCCCGGGCCCGGAGGGATTCCGGCGTCACCTCGGACCCGGCCGGGAAGTCCTCCAGGCCGTCGAGGTTGATGACGGTGTACTCGATGCGGAACGGGTTCTTGAAGCCCTTGAGCTTGGGCGTGCGCCGGGTCAGCGGCGTCTGGCCACCCTCGAATCCGGGCTTGACCGAGCTGCGGGTGCCCTGACCCTTGGTACCGGATCCGGCGGTCTTCCCCCGGCGTCCACCGATACCCCGGCCGACCCGCTTCTTCGGCGGGTTGGACCCGGGGGCGGGCTTCAGGTCATGGACCTTCACGACGTCTCTCCCGTGGACTCTTCGACGCGGACGAGATGGGGCACCCGGGCGATCATGCCGCGGATCTCGGGCCGGTCAGGCAGGGTCACCGTGTGGTTGATGCGGCGCAACCCGAGGGCCCGGACGGTGCCCCGGGCCTTGGGCTTCGATCCGATCGTGGACCGCACCAGAGTGACGCGGAGCTCAGCCATCACGGAACCTCGACCACCGGACGGGGCGCCCGGTTCCGTTCGTTGTAGGCCCGCAGCATGCCCGCCGGAGCCACTTCCTCCGGCGACTTGCCCCGCAGCCGGGCCACGTCCTCCGGACGCTTGAGGCTGGACAAGCCGTTGATGACGGCCCGGGCCACGTTGATCGGATTGGAGGAACCGAGGGACTTGGCCAGCACGTCGTTGACTCCGGCCGCCTCCAGGATCGCCCGGCCCGCCCCTCCGGCGATGACCCCGGTTCCGGGAGCGGCAGGCTTGAGCAGGACCCGGCCGGCACCGTGCTCGCCGACGATCTGATGGGTGATGGTGGATCCCGCCAGCGGCACGGGGATCATGCTCTTCTTGGCTTCCTCGATGCCTTTCTGGATGGCGGCGGGAACCTCTTTGGCCTTTCCCAGGCCCAAGCCGACGTTTCCGCCTCCGTCACCCACCACCACGAGCGCGGAGAAGGAGAAGCGGCGACCGCCCTTGACCACTTTGGCCACCCGGCGGATCTCGATCACCCGCTCCTCGTAACCCGAGTCGGCCCCGTCGCGCTGCTCCCGTCTGCGTTCAGCCATACCGTCGCCTTCCCTAGACGTCGAGCCCGGCGGCGCGGGCTCCGTCGCAAAGGGCGGCTACCCGCCCGTGGTACCGGAACCCGCCCCGGTCGAACACAACCTGGTTGACACCCGCCGCCTTGGCCCGCTCCCCCACCATCTGGCCCACAGCCTTGGCCGCGGCGATGTTTCCGGTGGCGCCCTCCCGCAGACCCGCCTCCACGGTGGAGGCAGAGGCCAGGGTGGCGCCGGTCGTGTCGTCGATCACCTGGGCGTAGATGTGCTTGTTGGAGCGGAACACGCACAGCCGCGGCCGGGCGGACGTACCGACCACCCGCTTGCGGACCCGGCGGTGGCGCCGGACCCTGGCCTGCTGCGGAGACAGTGTCATCGCGAGCTCCTACTTCTTTCCCGCTTTGCCGGCCTTGCGCAGGACGCGCTCACCGGCGTAGCGGACTCCCTTGCCCTTGTAGGGCTCGGGCTTGCGGATCTTGCGGATGTTGGCCGCCACCTGGCCCACCAGCTCCTTGTCGGCGCCCCGCACCGTGATGCGGGTGGGACTCGGAACCTCGAAGGTGATGCCTGCCGGGGCGTCGACCGACACCGGATGGGAGAACCCGAGGGCCAGCTCGATGCGGTCAGGGCCCTGGGCCGTGGCCCGGTAGCCGACCCCGACGATCTCCAGCTCCTTGACGAAGCCGTGGGACACGCCGACCACCATGTTCGAGACCAGCGACCGGGTGAGGCCGTGGAGCGACCGGTGCTCACGCCCGTCGGTCGGACGGCTGACAACCAACATGTCGTCCTCGCGGGCGATCATCATGTCGGCAGACACCCGGCGCTCCAGGGTGCCCTTCGGACCCTTCACCACCACGCGGGTGCCCTCGACGGTGACGTCGACACTGGAAGGGACGGGGATGGGCTTGCGACCAACGCGCGACATTTCGGCCTACCAGACGTGACAGAGCACCTCGCCGCCGATGCCGCGCTCGCGCGCTTCACGGTCGGTGAGGAGACCCTTGTTGGTGGACAGGATGGCGACGCCCATGCCTCCGAGCACCCGCTGCACCTTGGTGGCCTGGGAGTAGACCCTCAGGCCCGGCTTCGACACCCGACGGATACCGGTGATGGTGCGGGCCCGTTCCGGGGTGTACTTCATGAGCACCACGAGCTTGCGGCCCGGATGGCCCGGGTCACCCTCAACCCGGTGCCCGGTGATGTAGCCCTCGCGCTCGAGGAGACCGGCCAGCGCCTCCTTCAGCTTGGAGGAGGGCATCACCACCTCGTCGTGCATGGCGACGTTGGCGTTGCGGATCCGGGTGAGCATGTCGGCGATGGGGTCGGTCATGGTCATGGCGATACCTACCAGGAGGATTTCTTGACGCCGGGAACCTCGCCGGCATGGGCCATCTCGCGCAGGCAGATGCGGCAGAGGCGGAAGGCGCGGTAGACGGCCCGCGCCCGGCCGCAACGCCCGCACCGGGTGTACGACCGCACCTTGAACTTGGGCTTGCGCTGCTGCTTTTCGATCAGGGCCTTCTTGGCCATCTCTCCTCTACCTAACTCCGTCGCGCCGGAACGGGAACCCGAAGGCGTCGAGCAGCGCCCGGCCTTCTTCGTTGGTCCGGCCGGTGGTCACGATCGTGATGTCCATTCCCCGGACGGTGTCGACCTTGTCGTAGTCGATCTCGGGGAAGATGAGCTGCTCGGTCACACCAAAGCTGTAGTTGCCCCGGCCGTCGAAACCGTCCGGATCCAGGCCCCGGAAGTCGCGGATCCGGGGGATGGCCAGGGTGATCAGACGATCGAAGAACTCCCACATGCGGTCGCCCCGCAAGGTGACCTTGGCCCCGACCGCGTTGCCCTCCCGCAGCTTGAAGCCGGCGATCGACTTCTTGGCCTTGGTCACCAGCGGCTTCTGGCCCGTGATGATGCGCAGGTCGGTGACCGCCCCCTCGAGGAGCGACGCCTGTTGGGTGGCCTTGCCCACGCCGCAGTTGAGGACGATCTTGACGAGGCGGGGCACCTCCATGACGTTGCTCAACCCAAGGGTCTCCTTGAGCGACCCCTTGATCTCGGTGTCGTAACGGGTGCGCAGGCGGGGCCGGGCGGGTGCCTCGACGGACTCGGTGGTCGCGGCCATCAGATGTCACCCCGGCACTTGGAGCACACCCTGACCTTCTTGCCGTTGGCATCGAAGCGGTAGCCGACGCGCGTGGGCCCACCGCAGGCGCCACAGACGAGCGCCACGTTGGATGCGTTGAGGGGCATGTCCTTGTCGATGATCCCGGCCTGCATGGTGGCCCGCTTCGGCCGCTGGTGCTTCTTGGCCACGTTGACACCCTCGACGATCACCCGGTTCTTGTCGGGCAGGACGCGCATGATGACGCCCTCCCGCCCGAGATCCTTCCCGGTAATGACCCGGACCCTGTCGCCTTTTCGGAGTTTCATCGTCACAGCACCTCGGGAGCGAGGGAGATGATGCGCATGAACCGCCGGTCCCGCAGCTCCCGGCCCACCGGGCCGAAGATGCGGGTGCCGCGGGGCTGCATCTGGTCGTTCACGAGCACGGCGGCGTTCTCGTCGAAGCGGATGTAGCTACCGTCGGGGCGCCGCCTCTCCTTGGCCGTGCGCACCACCACGCACTTGACGACGTCGCCCTTCTTCACCGCCGCGCCGGGGATGGCGTCCTTGACCGTGGCCACGAAGACATCGCCGATGCTGGCGTAGCGGCGCTTGGTGCCGCCCAGCACCTTGATGCAGAGGACCTCTTTGGCCCCTGAATTGTCCGCCACCTTGAGCCTGGACTCCTGTTGGATCACTGTGGTTCCTTCATCGGGTCACCGGGCCCGCTCGAGCACTTCGACCACGCGCCAGCGCTTCAGCGCGGAGAGCGGACGGGTCTCCTGGACACGCACCCGGTCGCCTTCCTTGAGGTCATTGACCTCGTCGTGGGCGTAGAGCTTCTTGGTGCGCTTCTGGGTCTTCTGGTAGCGGGCGTGCCGGACCCGCTCGACCACGGCCACCACGACGGTCTTGTCCATCTTGGTGGACACCACGGTGCCTTCTCGGGTCTTGCGCCGGTTCACCCGGGGCGTTGTCTCGCTCATCTACCGTCCCTCTGCCTCGGCGGCGGCGATCTCCCGCTCACGCAGGAGCGTCTTGATCCGGGCGATTTCGCGGCGCACCTGACCGAGGCGGGCCGAATTGTCGAGCTGGCCGGTCACGTTGGCGAAGCGGAGGTTGAACAGCTCCGCTTTCGTCTCCGCCAGACGGGTCTCCAACTCGGTTTCGTCGAGGTCGCGCAGCTCGGCGCTCGCCTTGGCCATCACGCTTCATCCTCCCGGAGGACGAACCGGCACTTGATGGGGAGCTTGTGGGCGGCCAGGCGCATGGCCTCCTTGGCCACCGGCTCCGGCACCCCGGACAGCTCGAACATGATGCGGCCGGGACGCACCACCGCGACCCAGCGCTCCGGGTTGCCCTTGCCCGAGCCCATGCGGGTCTCGGCCGGCTTCTCGGTGATCGGCTTGTCGGGGAAGATGTTGATCCAGACCTTGCCGCCACGCTTGATGTGGCGGGTCATGGCGACACGGGCGGCCTCGATCTGCCGGTTGGTGATCCATGCCGGTTCCAGAGCCTGGAGGCCGTAGTCGCCGTAGTTGACCCGGAAGGCACCCTTGGCCACGCCTTCCATGCGTCCCCGGTGGGTCTTCCGGTGCCGGACCTTCTTGGGCATCAACATCGCGCCGTCACCTAGTCCTCGTCGCCCCGGAAGTGGGGGGTCTCATGGTGGGTGCGGGTGCGGCGCTCGATCTCCTCTTCCTCGGCCAGGAGGCGCTCCAGCTCGGGGTCGGCCTCCTTCACGACGGGCTTGCCGGGATCGGGTGCGTCGTCCGAGGCCGCCACCTGCTCGACCGTGACCGGCTCGCTCTCGGGCCGGCGACGCCCGCCGCCGGCGCTGATCACGCGGCGGGGACGAGCCTGGCCGGCCGTCTCCCCCACCGCCATGGCCGCCTCTTTGGCGATCTTGTCCTCGCTGGCCCGGTAGGGAAGGATGTCGCCCTTGTAGATCCAGACCTTGACGCCGATGCGCCCGAAGGTGGTCCGGGCCTCGGCGAAGCCGTAGTCAATGTCGGCCCGCAACGTGTGGAGCGGCACCCGGCCTTCCCGGTACCACTCGCGCCGGGCCATCTCAGCGCCTCCGAGGCGCCCGGAGCACTGCACCCGGATACCGAGAGCACCGGCCTTCATCGCTGTCTGCACGGCGCGCTTCATGGCCCGGCGGAAAGAGACCCGGCCGGTGAGCTGATCGCCCACGCCCTGGGCGATGAGGTTGGCGTCGAGCTCAGGCTGCTTGATCTCCTGGATGTTGAGCTGGATCTTCGGGTTCCCGGTGATCTTGAACAGCCCCTGGCGCAGGCGGTCGGCCTCCACTCCCCGGCGGCCGATGACGATGCCGGGCCGGGCCGTGTGCACGTCGATGCGGAGCCGGTCCCGGGTGCGCTCGATCTCCACCCGGGAGACCGCGGCCCGGCGGAGCTGGGCGTCGAGGTACTTGCGGATCTGGACGTCGTCGATGAGGTAGTCCGTGTACTCGCGGTCCGCGAACCAGCGGGACTTCCAGTCGGTGACGATCCCGAGCCGGAATCCATAGGGGCTCACCTTGTGGCCCATCAGCTACTGCCTTCCTCTGTCTCGTCGGGGGCACCCCGCACCCCGGGCTCGTCGGGGGCACCCTGGGCCTCGGGGGCCTCCCCCGACACCGCCTCGCCCTCTTCTCTACCCAGGGTGGCGTAGCGGGCCGCCTTGTCCTCGGCCGATTCGGGAGGCGTCGACTCGGCTTCGACAGCAGCCACCTCCTGCTCGGCATCTGCCGGAGTGCCGGGCTCGACCTCCGCCACGGACGCTTCCGCGATCGCTTCTTCGGGGGCGGCTTCTTCGGAGACGGCCTCATCGGGAGCGGCGGTGGTTTCCTCCGGAGCCGGAGCCGCGGCCTTCGTGGCGGCCTTCTCCGGAGCGGCGGCCTTGTCCTCGCCCCGGCGGCGCCGCGGCAGGACCCGGCGCCGGCCTCCGGGCTGGGCCGCCTCCCGCCGGCGGCGGGCTTGGAGCTGCTCGTCGGAGAAGCGGGCCACGATGATGGTCATGTGGCTGGTCCGCTTCCGGATCCGGGTGGCCCGGCCCCGGGCCCGCGGGCGCCAGCGCTTGATGGTCGGGCCCTCGTCGGCGTAGGCGACGGAGACGAAGAGCTCGTCGGCCGGGAGGTCGAGGGTGTGCTCGGCATTGGCCACGGCCGAGTTCAGGACCTTGAGGACTTCGCGAGCGGCGCTGCGCTCGCAGAACTGGAGGACGTGGCGGGCCTCCTCCACGGGCAGGTCGCGGATGAGCGCGAGGACCTCCCTCACCTTGTAGGCGGAGGTCCGGAGATAGCGCAGGGTGGCCTTCGTCTCGGGCATCGTCTCTACCGCCGGCTCGATCGTTCCTGGCCGGCGTGATACCGGAAGGTGCGCGTGGGGGCGAACTCCCCGAGCTTGTGACCGACCATGGCTTCGGTGACGTACACGGGGACGTGCTTGCGGCCGTCGTGGACGGCGATGGTGTGACCCACCCACTCCGGGATGATCGTGGAACGGCGGGACCAGGTCTTGACCACCCGCTTGTCGCCGGTCTCGTTCAGCCGGTCGACCTTCACCCTCAAGTGGTCATCGACGAAGGGGCCCTTCTTCAGGCTTCTGGGCATTCGAGCACCTACCTCCGGGCTCCGCGGGCACGACGGCGACGGATGATGAGAGCGTCGGAGGACTTGTGCTTGGCCCGGGTGCGGCCCTCCTTCTTGCCCCACGGCGACGTGGGATGGCGGCCACCGGAGCTCTTGCCCTCGCCACCGCCCAGGGGGTGGTCGACGGGGTTCATCGCCACTCCGCGGACGTGGGGCCGCTTGCCCTTCCAACGGTTGCGGCCGGCCTTGCCCAGTGAGATCAGCTCAGCCTCGACGTTGCCCACCTGGCCGACGGTGGCCCGGCAATCGATCGGCACCCGGCGCATCTCGGTCGAGGGCAGCCGCACGGTGGCGAAGTCGCCTTCCTTGGCGACGAGCTGCACGCTCATGCCCGCACCTCGGGCGATCTTCCCGCCCGCCCCCGGCTTGAGCTCCACGTTGTGGATGACCGTGCCGACGGGGATGTAGCGCAGCGGCAGGGCGTTGCCGGGCCGGATCTCGGAGCCCTGGCCCGACGAGAGGATGTCGCCCACCTCCACCCGGGCCGGGGCCAGGATGTAGCGCTTCTCGCCGTCCCGGTAATGGAGCAGCGCGATACGGGCGTTGCGGTTGGGGTCGTACTCGATCGTGGCCACCTTGGCCGGGATGCCGTCCTTCTCCCGGCGGAAGTCGACCACGCGATAGCGCTGCTTGTGACCCCCGCCCCGATGGCGCGCCGTCATACGCCCATGGGCGTTACGACCGCCGGTCGAGGGCTTGGCCTTGGTGAGGGACCGCTCGGGCCGGTCGGTGGTGAGCTCGGCGAAGTCGGAGACCGACTGGAACCGGCGTCCCGGGCTGGTGGGCTTGCGTTTGCGCAGCGACATGGCGAACTAACTCCCGAAGAGGTCGATGCGGTCGTCGGCGGCCAGCGTGACGATCGCCCGCTTGGTGTCAGGTCGCTTGCCCATGGTGTTGGAGCGCCGATTGCGCTTGAGCTTGCCTTTGCGGTTGAGCGTCGAGATGTTGGTCACCTTCACGTTGAAGATGGATTCGACCGCCTGCTTGATCTCGATCTTGTTGGCATGCGGAGCGACGATGAAGGTGTAGACGTTGCGGTCGAGCAGGGCATAGGACTTCTCCGACACCACCGGCCGCAGCACGATGTCCCGAGGATCCTTGTTCATGCCTCTTCACCCACGTCGTCGGCTGCCTCGTCCCCGGCCTCCGCGGCAGGCTCGTCGGGCACGTCCGGCGGGCTGGCCAGGGGTACTTCCGACCCGGGCGTGGCCGGGGTCGGGTCGATCACCGGAGGAGACGCGGCACCGAAGCTGTCGTCGCTCAGCCCCGCCGGCGAGCCAGAGGCACCCCGGTCGGCCCGGGCCGCCAGGCCGGCAAGTGTGTCGGTGGTGAAGATCACCCGATCGGCCACCAGCACGTCGTAGGCGGAGAGCTCCTCCACGCTGCTCAGCCCCACCCGCTCGCCGAGGTTCCGGAACGACTTCCAGGCCGCTTCGTCGTCCCGGGGAAGGACCACGAGAACCCGTTCGGCCGCCCCGACACCCAGGCCATTGAGGGCATGGCGGGCTTCCTTCGTCTTGGGAGCGGACAGACCCCATCCCTCGACCACGGTGACGGCACCGGATGCGGCCCGGTCGGACAGGGCGGAGCGCAGCGCCAGCCACACCATCTTCTTCGGGGTCCGCTGGCGGTAGCTGCGGGGGCTCGGGCCGTGGGCCACGCCGCCGCCGGTCCAGTGCGGAGCGCGGGACGAGCCCTGGCGGGCGCGTCCTGTCCCCTTTTGACGCCAGGGCTTCGCTCCACCGCCGGACACCTCGGCCCGGGTCTTGGTGGAGTGGGTACCCGAACGGGCGGCGGCGAGCTGGGCCGTCACCACCTGATGCATCACGGGGACGTTGGGCTGGATGCCGAAGATCCCGGCCGGCAGGTCAGGATGCTCGACGACCACCGGGGCCATCACCCACCGCCCTTCACCGCGTTGCGGACGAACACCAGGCTGCCGGCGGGGCCGGGCACGGCCCCCCGGACCAGGAGCAGGTTCCGCTCGGCGTCTCCCTCCACGACCTCCAGGTTGAGGGTGGTGACGCGGGTGTTGCCGTGCTGGCCCGCCATCTTCACACCCTTGAACACCCGGGACGGCGTGGCGCAGGCCCCGATCGCTCCCGGCGCCCGGTGCTTCTTGTGGTTGCCGTGGGAGCCGCCCTGGCCCTTGAAG
>JBOGFO010000265.1:0-3430 GCA_050743445.1 Acidimicrobiia bacterium | reverse complement strand
TTGTGGATGGTCATGGCGTGGACGGTTTCGACGGCGGCGAGGCGGGTGGGGCTGAAGCGGAGGAGTTCGTTGCGGCGTTCGAAGACGGCGGTGACCCGCTCGGGGCCGGCGGCGACGACGACGCCGGTGTCGCCGTTGTAGAGCTTGAGGCCGTAGTCGTTCTCGGTGACCAGCAGGGGGCGGCCGACGTACCAGGTGCCGTCGGCGGTGAACCCGTCGACCGCCGCCGAGAGCCAGTGCTCGACGTGGGTCATCCAGGTGGCGACGCCGTGGGGGCCGCGGCGGTGGGCGCAGAGGAGGCGGAAAGTGCCGAGGGCGTCGAGGGCGGCGCGGGCGTTGCCGGCTTGGGCGGCAGACATCAACGATCGGCCGGCGGTGACGGCTGCTTTGCGGACGGGGGCTAGGTCGGCCATGGCCGCGGGGTCGGCGACGTCGGTAGGGAGCCAGGTGAGGTCGTCGCCGCCGGCGGCGAGGATCTCGAGCGCTTGCGCGGCGTCGCCTTGGCGGATGGCTTCGGCAAGTTGGGCGATCGCGCCGCCGTAGCGGTGGACTTGGCGGAGGACGACGACGGTGTCGCCGACGGCCGAGGCCGGCGCGTCTGCGTCGGCGGCGGGGCCGACGACGTCGCCGAGGACGGCGCCCGCTTCGACAGAAGCCAGCTGTTGGGGGTCGCCGACGAGGACGAGGCGGGCTTCGGTGCGGACCGCTTCGAGGAGGCGGGACATCAATGACAACGAGACCATGGAGGTCTCGTCGACGACGACAACGTCGTATGGGAGGCGGTTGCCGCGGTGGTGGCGGAAGCGGCTGCGGCTGTCGGGGCGGGAGCCAAGCAGGCGGTGCAACGTTGAGGCGCTCGTGGCCAGGAGGCGGGCGCGGGCGGTGGGGTCGATATCCAATACAGCCGCTTGGGCGTGGACGGCTTCTTCGAGGCGGGCGGCGGCTTTCCCAGTAGGAGCGGCAAGGGCGACCAGGGGTGGGCGCTGGCCGGTGGCCGCCGCCTGCTCGTCGAGCAGGGCCAGGATGCGGGCCACCGTCGTCGTTTTCCCGGTGCCGGGGCCGCCGGCGACGACAGCCAGGCGGCGGAGGACGGCGCAGGCCGCGGCCACGCGCTGGTCGGCGTCGTTGGTGTCGCCGGTGAAGAGGCGGGCGAGGCCGGCCGACAACAACTGCTCGTCCACGTCTCTGGCGGGGTCGGCGGCGCGGGCGGTCAGGTCCCCGGCGACCTGGCGCTCTTCGGCCCAGTAGCGGTCTAGGTAGAGCCAGCTGCCGACAAGGCGCAGTGGCCGGCCGAGGGGGGCGTCGTCGCCGGTGGCGACCATCGGGCTCCGGGCGAGTTGCGCCAGCCAGCCGTCCGGCTCGGGCCACGGAAGCGCAGTGAGGTCAACGGGGCGGTCGACGTCGACGGTGACGGTGGTGGCCACGGTGGCGAGGTCGGCGTAGACGTGGCCGAGGCGGGGGGCGCGGACGGCCAGGGCCGCCGCCAGCAACACCGATGGATCGTCGTCGGCGCACAGGCGGGCGAGGCGGAGGGCGACGTGGATGTCGGCGGCGACGAGCACGCCGGCGTCGTTGAAGGCGCGCAGCAGCCCCGGTGCGGCTTGCACCCGGCGGATATCGAAGGGGTCGAGGGGCGGGCCCTCGGACACCTCGGCGTCGCCGACCATGGCGGCGTCGAGGAGGCTCATCTCGCCACCGGCTCGCAGCCGGGCCCGGCATGTCCGAGCACGTTCATGCGGCCACCAGTCCGAAGCCGACCCAGACCTGTCCGAGAAGGCCCATGCCGCCCTACCGTCCGGCAGCCGGACCAATTCTGTCCGAGAACGTTCATGCCGCCACCGTGCCCCGGTCGAGCAGGTCGGAGAGGGCCTCCACCAATGCTGTTGGGGGGCGCCAGGCGAACACGCCGCAGGGCTGGCCGTCGATCCGGGGGACGTCGGGGCCGGTCATGCCCCGCAGGAACAGGTAGAGCACCCCGGCGAGGTTGCGCTCGGGCTCGTAACCGGCCAGACGCCAACGGAGGTAACGGTGCAGGGCCACGGAGTAGAGCAGCGCCTGCAACGGATAGTGCGCCCGCTGCATCGCCTCAGCCAGCGCCGCCGGGCGGTAGTGCCAGGCGGAGAGAACCTCATCGCCTGACCTCAGCCAGTTGGTCTTGTGGTCGACGACGGCGAAGCGGGCCTCGGCGGGATCCCCGTCGCCGGCGGGCAGGCGCATCACGACGTCGAGGCTGCCGGACAGGTAGCCCCGCAGGGTGTGCTGCAACCCCGGAGCGTCGAGGCGATCGGCGTAGCCGGCGAAGGGATCGTCGGGCGGCAGATGGCGCCGCAGGAGGGTGCCGATGGCGCGGACGTCGAGCTCCGCTGCACCGGGGGTGTCGCCGCCCACGAGGGGGAATTCGAAGCCGAGCTCGTCGAGGCGGTCGGGGCGGGCCACATCGGCCAGGGACC
Organism: Acidimicrobiia bacterium; assembly: GCA_050743445.1. Taxonomy (GTDB): domain Bacteria; phylum Actinomycetota; class Acidimicrobiia; order IMCC26256; family BP-133; genus CAWBJP01. The sequence goes on along the minus strand of JBOGFO010000265.1, from coordinate 980 downwards.
GTTCTCCCATCAGGGGTCCGAGGGGGGTGTGGATCGCGGCGGCCAGGCCGGCGACGGCCGCCGCCGGGTCGCCGATGTCGACGTGGCGGCGGGCGGCTTCGGCAGCCACAACGGCGGCGAGGGTCCCATCGAGATCGGCGGCGGCGAAGTCGACGTGCTCGAGCACCCGGTGGACGAAGGTGCCGACGTCGACGCCCGCGGGCATCTCGGCCAGAAGCGACGGGACGGCCCGGAGGCGGGCTTCGTCGGCGGCGGGGCCGTCGAGCCGAGTGCCGCCGTCGGCAACGGCGCTAACGGCAGCAGGGCCGAGATCGGTCAACGCCGGCTCGTCGACCGTCACCGTCTCTTCCGGTTCGCTGGCCACCCTGGCCTCGTGGCTGCCGGCGGTGATGGCCGAATACGACGTGCGTCGCCAGTGGGGGTCGAGGACCCGGCCGAAGACCCCGGCGGCCAGGGAGCGCACCTCGGCGTCGGGGCCGGCCCAGCGCTCCCCGCCGCCCGCTCGGGCCCGTTCGACGCTCACCCAGCCGGGCGCCTCCGCCGCCAGCGTGTCGAAGCGGGCCACGACGGCGTCATCGGAGGGGACCTTGGTGCCGTTGGGCGCCACCGTCCCGTCCGGCCCCCGGGAGAACAGCAGCCGGCCGAGGGGGGAGTGGCGGCTGTCGGACGAGCCCGCCCACCACACCACCGCCTGATGCTGCGCCCGGGTCAGGGCCACGTAGGCCAGGCGCAGGTCCTCGGCCCGCTGCTCGGTGCGGTACAGGTCGAAGTGGGCCTCGTAGCCGGGGGTGTTGGGGGCGCCGACGTAGATGGTGCGCTGATCGTCCCGGCCGGCGTCGTGGTAGATGGGGGCGGCGTCGCGGGGGATGTAGCTCGGGTCCCACAGGTAGGGGAAGTAGACGACGGGGAACTCGAGGCCCTTGGAGCGGTGGATGGTCAGCACCTGGACGGCCTCGGCGTCGGACTCGAGGCGCCGGGAC
>JBOGFO010000264.1:0-4972 GCA_050743445.1 Acidimicrobiia bacterium | reverse complement strand
GGCCGAGGTGGCCCAGGCGGCGGCGGCCATCGCCGGGGGCCGGCTCGAGACCCGCCTGGGCGAGGTGGAGGACGCCGACCTGGCCATCCTGGTGTCGTCGTTCAATTCGATGGTCGACGCCCTGCAGATGCGCATCGAGCGCGACGCCCGCTTCGCCTCCGACGTCAGCCATGAGCTCCGCTCTCCCCTGACCACGCTGGCCACCACCGTCGGGGTGCTCGTCGGCCGGCGGGACGAGATGCCCGAGCGGGCCCGGGCCGCCCTCGACCTGCTCGAGGCCGACGTGTCCCGGTTCCAGCGTCTGGTGGAGGACCTGCTCGAGATCTCCCGCTTCGACGCCGGGGTGGCCGAGCTGCACCGGGAGGAGGTCCGGCTCGGCGAGCTGGTGCGCCGGGCGGTGGCCTCCGCCGGCTCCTACCTGCCGGTGGCGTTCTCCCCGGGCGCCGAGCACCTGACGGTCGAGATCGACAAGCGCCGCCTGGAGCGGGTGATCGCCAACCTGGTGGAGAACGCCTCCTTCTACGGGGGCGGCGTCACGGCCGTGCGGGTCGAGCGGGGCCGCACCGTCGCCCGCATCGCCGTCATGGACAACGGCCCCGGTGTCCCCGAAGAGGAGCGCGAGGCGGTGTTCCGGCGCTTCTTCCGGGGCTCGGCCTCGGGGCGGCGGCGCAGCGGGGGCAAGGGTTCGGGCCTCGGCCTGGCCCTGGTGGCCGAGCACATCCGGCTCCACGGGGGCCGCGTCTGGGTGGAGGACGGCGCCGGTGGTACCGGGGCCTGCTTCGTGGTCGAGCTTCCGGTGGGTCCGCAGTGATGCGCGCCAGGCTCGGCAGATCCGGCCGGCTCGGCGGCCTCCCGCTCGCCCTGGCCCTGGCCCTGGCTCTGGCTCTGATGCTGAGTGGCTGCGGCGTCCCCACCGACGGCCAGCCCGTCGCCCTGGGGGAAGGCGTCGTGCCGCCCGATCTGCTGGGCAACGATCCCGTCACCACCACGACGACGGTCCCGGCGGGCTCCACCGCCCGGGTGCGGGTCTATCTGCTCGGCGGGGGAGTGGGGGCCGAGCGCCTGGTGCCCGTCGACCGGGTCGTCCAGGCCCCCGCCACCGTCGAACGGGTGATGTCCCAGCTCACCCTGGAGCCCACCCGGGAGGAGAAGGCCCGGGGCCTGCGCAACGCCGTCCTGCCGGGGACGGTGATCAACTCGGTGCTGATCGAGTCGAACATCGCCATCGTCGACCTGGCCGAGGGTCCCATCTCGGTCGGGGGCGTGGACGAGCAGATCCTCGCCCTCGCCCAGATGGTCTACTCGGCCACCGAGCTGCGCGAGATCGGCGCGGTGCGCTTCACCGTGGAGGGCGTCCGGGCGGGTATCCCAGACGCCAGCGGTGTGCAGTCGACCGCCCCGGTGGGCCGGGCCGCCTACGCCACCTACGCACCGCTGTGACACTCAGACGGTGAAACTATGTCGACGGTAAGTGACACTTATGGACGGTGCACCCGGGCCTGCCTGTAGGATGACGGTGCCAATCCGGCAAGTCTCTTCCAGCCGTCGAATTCGTCACTCGATCGCAATCCCAGCGAGGCTGATTCGACGCCTGGACCAGCCAAAATGGCATCGGGGCTCGTGTTCCCACGCACCACACGTCGTCGAAGGGACACCTCGGCCCACCTGACCCCAGTAGGTGGACGGACCGGGTTCTACTGCACGTCACGGAGGCCGCGTGGTGCTCTCTGAGAACGAGACCAAGCCCGATATCGAGATTGTGAACGGTATGAGCCTGCGCGTCCTCGAGTCCTGCCACAGCCTCTGGGTGTTCGAGCCCGACCGGAGCCGCTTCCGCCGGGTTCCCCGGGGCACGAGACTCGACATGCCCTCCCCCGAGAGCGAGTGGACGATCTATCACCGCCTCGAGGTCGAGCCCTCCTCGGGAGCGTTCGCGGTGGCTCTCACCGCCGACGGCACCCGGGTCCTGCGCTCCTGGCTGCACAGCGATCCCTGCCGGCACTGCGCCGCTGACCAGACGACGGAGCTCTCCCTGGAGGCCATCCGCCGCACGGTGTAGGGGCTCCGATCAGCCTGCATCGTCTGCGATCGGACTGCCATGATCGCCGCCAGGGTGCGGCTGCCTGGAGTCCTGGTGGCCTTAGTCTGGACCCAGTGAAACGGCAGGAACCTGACTTGGATCCCGTCCCCGAACCCGGCCCCCGACGCAGAAGACGCCTTCTGTGGCTCGTGGGGGCAGTCGTGCTCGTGGCCGGCTCCGTCTGGGCCGCCTTCTCGACCTCCGAGGAGCTGTCCAAGTCCGATCGCAAGACGGCGCCGCTGGCCGGGGCGGCCAAGATCTTCTCCCTCGAGGATGTCCGGGAGGGCCATGCCGCCGTCCGCCTCCTCGACTTCCGGGGCATGCCGGTGGTGCTCAACTTCTTCGGGTCGTGGTGCCCTCCCTGCCTGCGGGAGATGCCCGACTTCCAGGCCGTGTCCGAGCGGCACAAGGACCGCGTGGCCTTCATCGGCATCACCGTCTCCGACACCCGCCCCGGGGCCCAGCAGGTCCTCAAAGACACGGGGGTGACCTACCCGGCCGGCTTCGACCCGGAGAACAAGGTCGCCCTCGCCTACGGGGTCACGGGGATGCCCACCACGGTGTTCATCTCGCCCAAGGGCGAGCTCCTCCAGAAGGCCTCGGGCGAGCTCAACGAACCCCAGCTCGAGAGCCTCCTGGACCGGTTTTTCTTCTAGCTGCCCAGAACCTCTTCTAGCTGCCCAGAACCAGAGTCAGGAGTCAGCCGGCGATGACGGGCAGCTTCTCGAGCTCCGGCTCGATCTCGCCCCGGGTGGCGATGTTGTCCCAGCGGTGGGTGATCTTTCCGTCGGGGCCGATGAGGAACACCCACGGCTCGTTGACGTCCGCACCCTTGGCGATCCACTCCTTGGCCGCGTCGTTGATGGCCTTGCCCTCGAAGTCCTTCCACACCTCGATGTGGACGAACGACGCCCGGTCGGCGTGGGCGGCGGCGAGCTCGGCGATCATGTCGGTGATCGGCCCGCAGAAGATGCTCACGCAGAACGTCGGGGTGGAGATCACGAGAAGCACCGGCCGGCCGGCCGCGATGGCCGCCTTGACCGTGGTCTCGTGCAGCTCCGGATCCGGTACCGGGTCACCGCCCCCGGCACGGGAGTCGAGCGCCGCGAGATCGTCTCCGGCGCTGTCCACGGTCAGGTTCTCGGAGAGGATGGCGGCGTCGCCGGGGACGGGCACGGCGTGGGCGGGCAGCACCTTGAACGTGGCCGTCGCCGTCTCCGGCTTGTCGAGGTCGGCGGTGGCCGCCACCCCCCAGAACCCGTCCCGGTCGAAGGCGACCTCGGCGGAGTAGACGCCCCGCTCGGTGGTCTCGAGGAACACCGGCTTGTCCGCCCCCTCCGGGGGCGGCGGTGAGCCGGGCAGGGGCAGGTACCGGCCCACGGCGGTGGGACCGGCTTCGGCCGTGTCGTCCTCGTTGGCGGCGCCCTTGCCCAGGAAGAAGAAGCGCAGATCCACCGTGCCGTAGCCCACCGGGCCCTTGTCGGTGCTCACCAGCCCCACCGAGAACCGGGCCGGTGCCCCGACCGCGAGGTCGTAGCTGGCGGGGATGGCGGAGAGGAGCGGCTGGCTGCTGGTGGTGCTGTCCGACGAGGCCCCGTCGCCGTCGTCGCCGCCGCAGGCAGCCAGCAGGAGCGCCAGGATCAGGGCCACCGGGGTGAGGCGGGGCATCAGGGTTCGCACGGCGTCACCGTAACCTCGAGGAGCTCCAGTCCGGCGTCGGTGGCGGTGATGAGGCGGCGCAGGTCCGGCGTCCGCTCGGCCGGGCGGGCCAGCCGGCGGAAGTCGTCCTCCACCTTCTGCTTGGCTTTGAGGAAATCTGCGGCCGCGCCCCGGTCGACCTCCTGGAGCGCCCGGGCGACGACGTGCAGGTCGGTGTGCACCCGGGCGAAGTCCTCCTCGGCCGCCTTGGCGTCCTCGCCCGCCTCCGCCGCCCGGCACAGGCCCTCCATGACTGCTTCGCCGGGGACGTCCGCCGGCTTCGGGGCCGCATCGGAGGCGCCGCTGTCACAGGCGGCGGCGAATACCATCACGATGCCGCCAAGGAGCAGAGAAGCGCTCTTCATAGCCAGTGCCTGAGTCCCTGCATGACAGCTTCCATGGTAGGCAGCCCGAATGCCGCGAAGGTTTCGGGGGCCGGGGTTGACCAGGGGATCGCCCGGGAACCTACTGATTGTGGCCGTCGAACTCAGCGCCGAGTCCTCGATTGCCGCCCAGCTGCTCGACGCCGAGACGGCCGGGGTGGCGTCGGACTGGCGCCGCCTGTGCCGCTGGGACCCCGAGCTGCCGGCCGACGCCGACCCGCCGGCCCCCGAGCCGGTCATCGCCGCCTTCGCCGACGCCCTGCGCCGGCCCCAGCCCCTGGGGTGGGGGGTCGACCCCGGGGTGGCCGACGCCGTCGAGGCCTTCACCGACCGGGCGGGGCCGCTGGCCATCGGCGAGCTGATCTGCCTGGGGGAGGCGGTCCGTCGCCGCCTCCATCGTCGGGTACCCGACGAAGAAGAGGACGAGACCGGAGCCCGGCTCCAGATGACCCTCGACCGGGCCCTGGCCTGCGCCGCCCGCCGCGCCTCCGCCCGCCTCGAGGAAGCCGCCTCCATGGACTTCCTCACCGGTCTCGGCAACCGGCGCTCCTTCGATCGCGACCTGCGGCGGGAACTGGGCCGCAGCGCTCGCCACGGAGCCGGCTTTGCCGTGGTCATCTTCGACATGGACGGGCTCAAGGCCGTCAACGACACGGAGGGCCACGCCGCCGGCGACGCCTGCCTGGTGGCGCTGGCCGCCGCCGTGCAGGCCACCGTCCGGCGGGAGGACACCGCCTACCGGATCGGCGGCGATGAGTTCGCCGTGCTCCTCCCCGGCGCCAACGCCCGCCAGGCCGAGCGGGTGATGACC
>JBOGFO010000263.1:0-3640 GCA_050743445.1 Acidimicrobiia bacterium | reverse complement strand
CAAGCGTGACACAGAGTCCCGATACGACGAGATCGTCGATTTCGCGGGCATCGAGCAGTTCATGCACATGCCGGTGAAGAACTACTCGACCGGCATGTACGCCCGGCTGGCTTTCGCCGTGGCGGTCGCAGTGGAACCGGAGATCCTCATCGTCGACGAGGTGCTGTCCGTGGGCGACGAGAGCTTCCAGTTGCGCTGCTACGAGCGCATCTCCAAGTTCCGGGCTGAGGGCCGCACGATCGTGCTGGTCACACACAGCCTCGAGGCCATCCGCACACTCTGCAAGCAGGCCCTCTGGCTCCACGACGGCGTCGTGAAGGTGTGTGGCGAGCCGCTCGACGTCGTCACCGCATACCTCGGGGAGGTGCACGGCCACCCCGAAGACCAGACCGGCGAAGTGCCGCAGCACCAGCGCTTCGGATCCGGGCGGGTGGTCGTCGACGACCTGGTGATGGTGGACGGGAGCGGATCGATCACCGCCACCGCCCGAACGGGCGAGCCGCTCACCCTGCGGGTCCACTACACGGCCCACGACCCCGTCGACCAGGCAGTCTGTTCAATCGCGATCTACCAAGCGAGCACGATGTCCTACGTCTTCGGGCAGACGACGCGGCAGGCAAGGATGTCCCTCACCCTGGCCGGACAAGGCGTGATCGAGTTCACGATCGAGGAGGTGCCCTTCCTCGGCGGCCATTACCTCGTCTCAGTGGCCCTGCTCGACGAACGGACACTGCAGCCCTACGACTGGCACGAGTGTGGCTACGGCATGCTGGTCTTCGACAACCCGGACCTCGGTTCGCAGGCGGGGTTGGTGCGGGTCAACGGCAGGTGGAAGTCGTCGACCGCTACCGTGACGGCATGACCCCGTCCCAAGGAGAGCTCGGCGGTCGTAACCCGGCAAAGGATCCGCTGCGGCTCATCGCCCGCCCGCTGCTGGCCTATTTCGACAAGCGGTTCCAGGAGGTCTACGACCGGATCGACGACCGCATCAACGGGCTCTACGGACGGGTCGCCACCGAGGTGGAGACCATTTCCGAGATGACCCTGGTGATGCAGCGCTTCGTCGACATTGCCGGCGTGCAGGTCGACGACGTCGTGACGAGGATGCGGGAGCTCTGCGACGTGCTGGAGGGTAAGGGCGCGGCGCCGGTGTCTGGCGCGGGCCCGAGTGCGGCTGCACTGGAGTCCGCCTATGCGCTGGCGTCGGTGGGGCGCCTCCACCCTGGGGCGAGGGTCCTCCATGTCGCCACCGAGGCGGGCGACGCCTTCCTGCCCGCCACTCTCGCTGCGCTGGGCTACGACGTGTCAACGCTCGACCGTGCCGAAGGGTCATTCATCGGGTCGAGAGGCGTTGACACGCCCGTCGACTGTGTCCTGTGGCTGCCCGGGGAACCGGACCAACACGGGGTGGATCTGGTCAGGAAGTCGCTGGAGGTCGGGGGCGAGCTGGTGATGAGCCTGCGACACGCCGGAGCCGCGGGCAGCTTCGTCGACGAGTACCTGCGCGACTGGTCGGTCGTCGAGCATCGACTCGTGGCGCCCGCTGGGCTACCAGGGTGGCAGGCCGTCGAGGCCTTCGGCGCAACAGGCGGTGCGGCGATGGTCGAGCTGGTGAGGGCCATCCCTCGTACATGAACCCGGAGATGCTGGGCCACCGGCTCGTCATCGACATCCAGACGACCCAAAGCCTCCGTTTCAGCGAACGTGGCATCCCGCGCTACACGAGCGACTTCGCCCGCTCTCTCTTACACGCGGGCGCTCCGGTGTCCGGCCTCATGCTCAACCCGCTGCTCCCGCACCCCCGGCGCCTCCACCCGGATCTGGCCAGTGCCCCCGAGCTGCGCTGGAACACCGCGCAGGCGTTCAGGGCGCTCGTCGAGCAGGGCCCGCTCGCCTATCACATCATGTCGCCCCTCGAGAGCCCTCGGCCCGTCCAGGCGACGCTGCCTCCCTTCGTGATGGGCAGTGGCATGCCGCTCGTCTGCACCGTCTACGACATGATCCCCGAGATCCTCAAGGTGTTCGAGCCGGGAACGCCTTTCGAGCGCCTGTACCAACTCCGGCGCGAGATGATGCGGCGTGCCGACCTCCTCTTCGCCATCTCCCGCAGCACGCGCGACGACGTGATCAGCCTGATGGGGGTCGACCCGGACCGGGTCGTGGAGATCGGTACCGGCGGCTCGGAATTCTTTCACCCAGCTTCGGATCACGACCGGCCGACGGAAGTCATCGCCCATCACGTTCCCGATCTGCACCGGCCGTATGTGCTCACCGTGACAGGCGCGTTCGGGCTGGACACTCGCAAGAACACGGAGGGGGTCATCGCCGCCTTCGCCGCGCTTCCCCGCGAAGTGCGGGAGGCGCACCAGCTGGTCGTCGCGTGCACGCTCAACGACGAGGACGAGGCGCGGTGGCAGTCCCTGGCTCTGGAGCACGGGCTGGCCGAGGGGCAGCTCGTCCTGACCGGCTTCGTGGCCGACGTGGCCCTGCGGGCGCTGTACCAGAACGCGTCGGTGTTCGTGAACGCCTCGCTGTATGAAGGCTTCGGGCTACCGGCTCTCGAGGCGGCGCGCTGCGGCTGCCCGACCATCACGTCCAACACCTCGAGCCTCCCGGAGATCCTCGACTGGGCCCCGGCGACATTCGACCCGACAAGTCGGGAAGACATCGCTTCGGTGTTGGAGCGGGCGCTGGTGGACGAAGAGTTCCGTGCCGCGCTCGGGGCGACCGCAGCACAAGCCAGTTCGAAGCACACATGGGAGAACGTCGTCCGCAGGGCGATCGAGGGGTACGCCCGCCTGGACCCGCCACGCCGGCGCCGTCGTCTTCCCCAGCTTCGCGTCGCGCTGGTCGGGCCGTTCCCGCCAAGCTCCTCGGGAACCGCCGTCTTCAACGAGCGGTTGGCCGGCGCGCTCGGGTCCCGCTGCGAGCTCGACTGCTTCGCCGACGGGCCGTTTGTCCGGCCGGCGGCCGCCGGTCGGACCTTCCGCATTTTTCCGGCCAGCTCCTTCGGCCGGTTCCTCAGTCCGTACAGCTACGACGCGGTGTTCTACACCCTCGCCGACGACCCGCGGCACAACGGAACCTACGAGCTTGCCCTCTGCTACCCCGGCATAGTGTGGTTCCACGATCTCCACATCGCCGGTCTCTACCTCGCCTTCTCCCAGGCCCGGTTCGACGACGACGGCGCGCGCGAGTTCATGCTGAACACGCTGCGGCATCATTACGGTGCCCGCGCCCCCGAGCACCTGATCAACAGCGAGCGGTGGTCGTCTTCCCTGGCATATGAGGAGGCGGGCGCCCGGCTGGCGGCGGAGCTGGCCGGCAGGTCCAGGGGGGCCATTGTCGGGTCAGTGGCGGCTCGCTCCCTGCTCCAGGCCGATGCCGGGCCGTTCCCCCGGGTGCCGCCGTCGTGGGTGGTGCCCTTCCCGAGCCCGTCGGTCGCCGGCAGGGGCTCGACAGGCCTGGCCGGCGTCGCCGACGACCGCCCCGTCATCCTCGGGTTGGGCGGCGTCCGCCCCGAGGTCCGTTCCGAGCTGCTGCTGGATGCCATGGCACTCGTCGTGGAGCAGGTTTCCGCACGACTGGTGTTCCTGGGCGATGTGGACCCGGCGTACGAGCCCCGCCTCCGAGCGCGGAC
>JBOGFO010000262.1:0-3173 GCA_050743445.1 Acidimicrobiia bacterium | reverse complement strand
AGCCTGGGGATCCCGGCGCTGACCGCCCACCGCTGCCTGACGGTGGCGGACCGGGGTCCGGCCCAGCTGAGCCCGGGGGCGTTGGCCGGGGTCACGGTCCTCGTCGCCGGCGGCGCCGGCGCCGTCGGCCACGCCGCCATCCAGCTCGCCCGGTGGGCGGGGGCCACGGTGGTCACGACGGTGAGCAGCCCGGCGAAGGCGGAACTCGCCCGGCGGGCGGGCGCCCATCACGTCGTCGACTACCGGCAGGAGGACGCGGCGGCGGCCATCCGCCAGGCCGCCCCCAAGGGCGTGGACATCATCGTCGAGGTCGCCCCGGCGCAGAACGAGGCGCTGGACCGGGCCGTCGCCGCCCCCGGGGCGACCGTGGCCATCTACGCCAACAACGGGGGCGACGAGATCACCCTGACGGTCCGCCACCACGTCGCTCCCAACACCAGGTTCCAGTTCGTGCTCATCTACACGCTGTCCCGGGAGGCCAAGGACAACGCCGTGGCCGCCGTCACCGCCGCCGTGGCCGACGGGGCGCTTCCGGTGGGGGAGGACGCCGGCCTCCCGCTGGTGCGGTTCCCGTTGAAGGACGCCGCCGGCGCCCACGATGCCGTCGAGGCCGGCGCGGTCGGCAAGGTCCTCATCGACCTCGCCGAGTAAACCTCAGCGGCCGGGGCCGCCGGCCACCCGGGTCAGTCCCCCGAGAAGCAGAGCGCAGATGGTGGGCAGAGCGTCGTCGGGCACCGATCCGGGGTTGGTTGCCTGTTCGATGGCGATGCCGTTGTAGACGGCTTTGAAGGCCAGCGCGATGTCGGTGACGGGAGGGGCGTCGAGGACCACGCACTCCTGCGCCAGCCGGACGGCGAGGGCCTCGGCCAGCACGTGGTGGGAGTTGGCCTGCCGTTGGGCGAAGCGGGACCCGAACGTGGCGTCGCGCCGGGCGAAGGCCCAGGCCTCTACGAAGAGCGGGAACCAGTCGGGGTTGGCCCGCAGGTAGTCCCGGCCGAAGGTGCCGAGGGCGTGGGCCACGTCCTCCAGCGTGGGGGCGGCCGCCAGGACCCGGGCCACGTCCTCCAGCTGCTCGCCGAGGCGCTCGTCGGCCACGGCCAGGAAGAGGTCCTCCTTGCCGGCGAAGTTGGAGTAGACGGCGCCGACCGTGAACCCGGCCTCCTCGGCGATCTGCGCCACCGTGGCCGCCCGGTAGCCGCGCCGGGCGAAGATGCTCGCCGCCGCCTCGACGATCCGACCTCGGGTGATCTCCTGGCTCTCGTGGCGCGTGAACCGGCCCCGAGAGGCCGGGAGCGCCGGGGACTGGGGTTCGGAGGCGCGTCGGGGCCGCTGTGCCGTCCCGCCCCGGCGCCGCCGCGTTCCGGGCGCGGCTGCCGACAACGACCGCAGGATGAGCGTCGCGGCCGAGGCCAGGGCGTCGGGGGAGACCGAACCGGGATTGGTGGCCCGCTCGAAGGCGATCCCATGGAAGAGCCCCTTGAGGGCGAGGGCGGCGTGGGCGACGGGGAGGTCGTCGGTGGCCAGACCTTCCCGGGCCAGTCGCCCCGCCAGGGCCTCGGTCAGCACGCGGTGGCTGTCCGCCTGCCGCCGGGTGAAGCGGGGGCGGAAGCCGGCGTCGCGCAGGGCGAAAGCCCAGGCCTCGACGAACAGGAGGAACCGGTCGGGATTCGCCTCGAGAAACGTCATGGCCCCGGAGCCGAGGTCCCGGGCGGCTTCCTCCAGTGTCGGGGCCTCCTGGAGCGCCCGGGTGGCCCCGTCCAGGTTCGTTTCCAGGTGCTCGTCGACGACGGCCAGGAAGAGGTCCTCCTTGCCGGCGAAGTTGGAGTAGACGGCGCCGATGGTGAAGCCGGCCTCCTCGGCGATCCGGGTGACGGTGGCCCCCCCGAAGCCGTGACCGGCGAACACGGCCGCCCCGGCGTCGACGATCCGGCGGCGGGTGTGGACCTGGCTGTCCTGGCGGGTGGCTCGGCTTGACATCTTCGGTAGCAAAGATTATCTAGATAGTGAGCATTATCCAGATCGCAGTGATCATCGCACTCACCTGGAGGTTGCCATGCGCGGTTCCCGTCTCTTCGTGTTGAGCATCGTCACCGCTGTGCTCGTGGCCGGCACGGCCTGGGCGCTCGCGAGCGACGATCCGCATCCGGCCCCGCCGGATGAGCTGTTCCGGGGCGGGACGGCCACCGTGCTCGACATGGCCCGGCTCACCGCCGGATCTCCCGTCGCTTCCCCGGGCATCGTCACGGGCACCCCGGAGGGCGCCAAGGTCTTCGTGCTCCGCAGCCTCGACCGGGGCGAGAACACGAGCCGCGAACCGGGGCGGACCCAGTTCGAGGTGCCCCTCTACGACGTCCTCACCGGCGAAGTGGCGGGAACCAGCACCCACGACTTCATCTGCGACGGCTTCTTCTCCTGCGAGGACATCGACACCTACATCCTGCCCGAGGGCTTGATCCGGCAGCAGGCCCGCGTCAGCTTCAACCAGGACGGGGAGCGCCCGGGCTGGGTCCTCGTCGGGGCCGCACCGGCCGTGGGGCCCCTCGACGGCACCGGCGCCTTCGCCGGCAAGCAGGGCAGCGTCCAGGTGGCGGGCTGGGCCGACGTGAGCGAGATGCCGAGCGCGGTCCGCCTCAACGAGACGTACATCATCACGATCCTGCCGTAGGGACGCCGGAGACCCACGTCTCCGCCACCGCCGGCGGGGCTCGGCGTCGAGCTCACCGTCGAGGATGACCAGGTCGGCCCGGGCGCCGGGGATCAGCCGGCCCCGCCGTCCAGGCCCGCTCCGACGGCCGCCACCCGTCCGTCGGAGACGACCAGGACCTCAGCTTCCGCCCGGCCGGGGTCCATGGTCAGGACCCGGGCCCCGATGAGAGCCAGCGGCGAGGCGGGCGGCATGGCTTTCTCTAGCACACGGGACGGCAGCCTCACATGTGGAGAGGTGTTTCTGGGTATAGAGAGCGGAACAGCCGTCCGCCGATATAGGAGAAATTCGCCTTCGCGACATGCGCAATGGTGCTTCGTTTCGGGAGCGCATGGGAGGCACGGTCAGGCTCCAGCCTAGCAGGCGTGGGCTTGCGGTACCGGGAGCCAGCGATAAGCAAACGGATGACGAGGCCCCGTGAACCCTTATAGCCAGGGATAAGCAAACGGGTGACAGGACCCCGTGAACC
>JBOGFO010000261.1:0-4058 GCA_050743445.1 Acidimicrobiia bacterium | reverse complement strand
GCTCCTATCTGGTCATCGGTGCCCTCTTCGGCCCCCTCGCCGTCGTCCTCGCCGCCATGGAGGTCCTGTTCGACGTGCCCGAATCGCCGAGGATCCTGGAGTGGGGCCGGACCGGCCGCGGCGACCTGTCCGTCCTAGTGGTCCTCGACGAGGAACCGGCGACGTCCCCCTCGACGGACGCCCTGGCGGAGATCGCTCCCCACCTGCGGCGTCTCGGTCTGACGCGGGTCCTCCCCATCGGCGGCCCCCGTCTGGATGAACGAGAAGCGGAACGGGCTCTGCGTCAGGGCGCCATCGGACTCGGAAAACCCGAACTCGCGTTGCTGTTCGGCCGTCCGGAGGTGGCGATCGCCGACCACGCTGCCGCCGCCCGCTACGACGTCGTCGTCACCCCGCGCCCCGATCCGCTCCTGTCGGCGCGGCTGAAGGCGAATGGCCGCATCCACTGGTGGGGCGACGACGGCGTGCCCGTCTTCGGGCCCGGGCGGCTGAGCGCAGCCCGGTGGTGTCCGGACGGGACAGAGGTCTTCGCCTCGGCCCACGCTGCCCACGCCGCTCAGGGCGGGACCCGGTGACCCCCGCCAGGGCCGACCGTAGGAGAGTGCGGGATCCGCACCTCCCGGCGTCAGCTGCCGCCCCTCGCCCGCCGGCACATCGCCCGCCTCCCCGGCTACCTCGTCGAGCGGCTACACAGCGAGGGTCCGACCCGGCCAGATTGCGAGGGCGAACCGGCGGTGTTGGTGAGATCCATCGCGGGCTCGGGCCGTTCGGGGAAGTCGGCCGGACGCCCGCCTGGCAGCGGCAGCGGGCCGCCGACGCCGCCGGCCCGCAGCGCTGCCCCGACCCGCAGGTCAGCCTGAAGGAGGCACCGTGAACCAGCCGACCGTCACCATCGCCGGCGCCCGGGGTGGGCAGGGCACCACCACCGTCGCCACCGCCCTGGCCATCTTCGGCGCCGGGCACCAGGCCGTGCGGCTTGTCTCAACCGACGCCCCCGCCGTCCTCGGCCTTCCCGAGCCCGCCGGCGCTTGGGAACCCGTCGATGTCGTCCCCAACCTCACGCTGGCTCCGCCCTCGCAGGGCGCCGGGAGCAGTGTCCTCGACGCCGGTCGCCTCTGTGCCCACGACCACCTGCCGGGCCCGGTCTACGTCGTGCTGCGAGGCCCCTGCTACCTCGGCCTGCGGGAGCTCGTCCTCGGCGCCTGGCCACCGCCCGACGGTGTGATCCTCGTGATGGAGGACGGGCGGTCGCTCACCGACCGAGACGTTGCCGACGTTCTCGTCGTCCCGGTTGTCGCCCGCATTCGGCACAGCGCACGAGTCGCCCGCACGATCGACGCCGGCCTGCTCCTCGCCCGGCTCCACCGGCACTCGGAGTTCAAGGAGCTTTCGGAGTTCGCCCGGCTTCTGTTCGCCGTGGACGGGCAAGACTGGAAGGCAGCGTGAGATGGCGACATCGGAGCCGGGAAGTCCGGGAATGGCCGCCCCGCCGGCCGGAGCTGGGAACGGCGGCCAACCGGGTGGTGCCCACCGCCCTGAGTCCTGTGCCAGTTCCCACCCCGATGACGAACACGTTCCCTGTTCCGTCCCCGCCGCTCATCCTGACATCCAGCCTGCGCCGATCCACCCCGACCCACTGCACCGACCCGAACCCGCCCGTTCCCACCCAGAACGCCATTCCCAACCGCAGCCCCGAATGAGCGACACAGCGGACTTGCCGTTTGCGCCGAGGGCGCAAACTGCCTGCTGCCTGAGGGCCGCCCCGGGGGTCTCCGGGGCCCACTCCGGGATCGAAGTGGGAATTGGGAAGCGACTCGCCGTGACCCAGGCGCGCGCCCCAAAAGGGGTGCTCAGGGCGCCGAGACCCACGAGCGCTTTCGGTTGCGGTCGAGACCGGGCGCGGCCCAAGGCTGGATTCCAGATCGCGGGCATACCGCTCGATGCCGTCGACGAGCATCGGGCAGGCTGCTGGCGTTGGCTACCCAGGCCGGAGCCGCCGCGCCGAGAACATTCACGCCTCCATCGCTCGCGCTCCGGTCGTGCCGGCGACGGAGTGACGGCCCGGCGCAGTCCTCCCGGCATCGTCGCCAACTCGACCGTGAAGGGGGCGTCCATGGCGGAACCAGAAGACGAGGAGCTCATGTTCTCCGAGCCTCCGGACGGTCTGATCTCAGCCCCCGAGAACGGGGTCGTCGCCCACATGGACAGTCCCCAAGCGGTGGCGGCGGCGATCGGCGATCTCGCTGGCGCCGGGTTCGACCGGGACGAGATCTTCGTGTTGTGCGGCGCCGAAGGCGCCAAGCGCCTCGACGTGTCCGGCCGAGACCACGGTTTGAGGGGGCCCATCTACCGCGTCATGGAGCGGATCGGTGATGAACGGGCGGCCTTGCTGCGCTCGGAGGAACACCTCGCGGCCGGCGGCCTGGTGGTGAGCGTTCCCGCCGGCGAAGAAGCGAAGGCGACCGCGGCCCGCATCCTCGGTGAGCACGGTGGTCATGCCATGGCCCACTTCGGGAAGGGACACTGGGGGCCGGTCGGGTCCTGAAGCCGAACCCGGCGGGCGGCGTGGCGGCGTCGACGGGCCCCGGCTGGGGACGGCAGGCCGCCGCAACGCTAGGACTTGCTGTCCGATCGCTGAGGAGGTCAGCCGATGCTCGAGATCCGGCGTGCCAAGGAGATCCACAGCGAAGACGGCGGGTGGTTCCGGGGCCGCTGGCACTTCTCGTTCGACCGGTATCGGGATCCGGAGCAGATGGGCGTCGGGCCGCTGCGGGTCTTCAACCACGACGAGCTCGCGTCGGGCGCGGTGTGGCCAATGCACCCCCACGCCGACGTCGAAGGGATCACGTACGTCTGGAGGGGGACGTTCCGTCACGCCGACAGCCTCGGGAACGACGGGGTCCTCCAACCGGGTGGGATCCAGCTCATGACGCTGGGATCGGGGGCGGAGCATTCAGAGATGAACGGCTCCGAGACCGAGCCGATGGAGTTCCTCCAACTGTGGATTCTCCCCGACACCCCGAGTCTGACGCCCGGGGTGCAGCAGCGGCAGTTCACCAAGGAGCAACGCAGCGATCGGCTGCTGCAGGTCATCGGTCCCGCCGGGGGCGACGTCGTCACGATGCACCAGGACGCCGGCGTGTACGTCGCCGCCCTCCGCCCCGCCAGCAGAGTCAGTCACCCTTTCGGCCCCGGGCGCGGGGGTTACCTGTACCTCATCGAGGGCCACGTCTCCGCCGGCGACGAGGAGCTCTGGGGCGGTGACGCGGTCAAGATCTACGAGGAACCGATGTTGACCATCACCGCCAGGGAACCGTCCGAGCTGCTCCTCGTCGACGTCCCGCTGCGCTTCACCCCGGTCGGCATCTGGGCCCACGGCCGATGACCGACTGATCCATTCACCTTCCCTTCGAGCGGGGTCATTCCGGCGTCCTGCCCCGTCGGGCGAGGGTGTTTGGGGGGTGGTCGATCGGGCTTCGGTGAGGAGCCCAATGGAACCGCAACCGACGCACCCAGACAGCTGCCGCTCACCCGGCCGAGGCCCACGGGACTTCGGCTGCAGTCACGGCGAAGGCAATGTCCGACGGGCCTTGTTCTCCCCCGGCCGGGTCCTCGGGGAGTACGCCGCCGGCGCTGGCGCTCTGGTGGCAACGGTGCTATCACCAACCGACGACCGTGGAGCGCCATCACGATACGAAAGGAAGCGGCCGTGGGCGAACAAGAGAACAAGGAGCTGATGCAGACCCTGGACGACGCCTGGAATGCGCAGGATCTCGAGACCTTCGCTCAGCGCCACAAGCACGACACCGTCGTGCGATGGCCCGGACAGCCACCCACCCATGGCATCGACGCGCACCGCCAGGAGGCGATCGACTTCTTCGCGTCCTTCCCGGACCAGCACCTCGACAACCGGCCCTACAAGGTGCTCATCGCCGACGGTAACTGGACCTGCTCGATCGCCCATTTCACGGGGACGATGACCGGACCGATGAAAGGCCCGGACGGCAAGGAGATCCCACCAACCGGCAAGTCGTTCGAGGTCGACTTCTGCACCGTGG
>JBOGFO010000260.1:0-3499 GCA_050743445.1 Acidimicrobiia bacterium | reverse complement strand
CCCCCGCCCAGCCCAGGAGCCGCAGGCCGAGGCGGTAGCGCCCGGCCCCGTCCCGCCCGACCAGGCGATGGGCCTCGAGGGCGGCGGCCAGCCGGTGGGCCGTGGGCCGGGACAGCCCGGTCGCCTCCACCAGGCCGGCCAGGGACAAAGGGCCCTGTTCGGCCAAAGCGGACAAGACGGCCACCGCCTTGTCCAGCACGCCCACATTCGATGTGCGATCCGCACCCCCAACCGGTAAACTGCCCACATCGCAATACTAGCATCTCAACATGTGAGACACTGCTGAGACAGTCCAGAATGTGAGACGGCCATGAGCTTCCTGGGACGGACGCTGTCGGACAAGGTATGGGAGACGCACCTGGTGCGCCGGGAGGAGGGCGAGCCCGACCTCCTCTACATCGATCTTCACCTGGTCCATGAGGTGACCTCGCCGCAGGCCTTCGACGGCCTGCGCCTGGCCGGGCGCCCGGTCCGGCGCCCGGATCTGACGCTGGCGACCATGGACCACAACGTCCCGACGGAGAACATCGACCAGCCCGTCGCCGATCCGATCTCGGCCCGCCAGATGGAGGCGCTGGCCAAGAACTGCCGGGAGTTCGGGGTCCGCCTGTTCCCCATGGGCGACCCCGGGCAGGGCATCGTCCACGTGATCGGCCCGCAGCTGGGGCTCACCCAGCCCGGGCTCACCATCGTCTGCGGCGACAGCCACACGTCGACCCACGGGGCATTCGGCGCCCTGGCCTTCGGTATCGGCACCAGCGAGGTGGAGCACGTCCTCGCCACCCAGACCTGGTCCCAGCGCCGGCCCGGCACCATGGCCGTGACCGTGGAGGGCGACCTCCCCGCCGGCGTGACGGCCAAGGACGTCATCCTGGGGATCATCGGGCGCATCGGGACCAGCGGGGGCGTCGGGTCGATCATCGAGTACCGGGGCTCCGCCATCCGCAGCCTGTCGATGGAAGGCCGCATGACGGTGTGCAACATGTCGATCGAGGCCGGGGCCCGGGCCGGGCTGGTGGCCCCCGACGACGTGACCTTCGCCTACCTGGAGGGCAGGCCCCACGCCCCCCGGGGTCGGGCCTGGGACGCCGCCCTCGACCACTGGCGCTCCCTGCCCACCGACGCCGGCACCGCCTTCGACAAGGAGGTGGTGATCGACGCCGCCGACCTCGTCCCCTACGTGTCGTGGGGCACCAACCCCGGCCAGGTGATCGGCATCGACGACGTGGTGCCCGATCCCGACAGCTTCACCGAGCCCGACGCCCGGGAGGCGGCCGCCCGGGCGCTGCGCTACATGGCCCTGGAGCCGGGCACGGCCGTCCGCGACATTGCCGTGGACACCGTGTTCCTCGGGTCGTGCACCAACTCGCGCATGGAGGACCTGCGGCTGGCCGCCGGCGTCGTCCGGGGCCGGAAGGTGAAGGCGGGGCTGCGGGCCATGGTCGTCCCCGGCTCCATGGAGGTGAAGGCGGCGGCCGAGGCCGAGGGCCTCGACAGTGTGTTCAAGGCCGCCGGCTTCGAGTGGCGGGAGGCGGGCTGCTCGATGTGCCTGGGCATGAACCCCGACACCCTCGCCCCCGGCGAACGCTGCGCCTCCACCTCCAACCGCAACTTCGAGGGCCGCCAGGGGCCGGGCGGGCGGACCCACCTCGTCTCCCCCGCCGTGGCCGCCGCCACCGCCGTCACCGGGCGCTTCACTCTGCCGAGCGACCTCGCCCCGGCCGGCCAGGACTGAGAGGACACCGCCATGGACCCAGTCATCGTGGTGCGCGGCCGGGCAGTGCCCCTGCCCCGGGCCGACGTCGACACCGACCAGATCATCCCCGCCTCATGGCTCAAGCGCATCGAGCGGACCGGCTTCGGCGAGGGCCTCTTCTCCGCCTGGAGGGCCGACCCCGACTTCGTCCTCAACCGGCCGGACCACGCCGGGGCCCGCATCCTGCTGGCGGGACCGAACTTCGGGTCGGGCTCGTCCCGGGAGCATGCCGCCTGGGCCCTGCAGGACTACGGCTTCGCGGCGGTGATCGCTCCCCGCTTCGCCGACATCTTCAAGGGCAACTCGCTCAAGATCGGCCTGCTCCCAGTCGAGCTGCCGGCCGGGACGGTGGACGCCCTGATGGCGGCGGTGACGGCCGACCCGAGCGTGGAGATCACCGTCGACCTGGAGACGAGGACCGTCTCCGGCGCCGGCGTCGAAGCGACGTTCGAGCTCGACGACTTCACCCGCTGGCGGCTCATGAACGGCCTCGACGACATCGGCCTCACCCTGCGCCACGCCGACGACATCACCGCCTTCGAGGCGAGCCGGCCGGAGTTCAAGCCCACCGTCGGCCGCACCCTCCCCGTCGACGGCCGATAGCCGGCAGGAGCCCGTCCCGCGTTAACGAAAAGCCGCTCTGAGCGGATCCCACCGGCTTTTGGCTAACGCGCGACGAAGGGGGGTGCGCCGGCGCCGGCAGACACCGCAAGGCGCAGTGAGGGGGGCGGGGTGTCGCTCGAGCGATGTCGTGTGATTGACGTGGTTGGCTACCGGGGAAATTGCACGTCCCACGTGCACTTCCCCCGAAACGCACCCGCCGGGCGCCGGAACCGCCAGGCCCACCACCCCCTCACCCCCCTCACTGCGGCTTTCGCCTTCCCCCGGCGGCGCCGGCCCAAATCCCATCCCGCGTTAGCCAAACCCACACCTGATGCGCCCTGAGCGGACTTTGGTGAACGCGCGACGGGGGTCGGGCAAACAGAGACTCGTCTCGCGTTAGCGAAAACCGTCTGTCAGCCGGGTTTGGCTAACGCGCGACGGGGGTGGAGCCGGCCGGGCCGCTAGCCGGCGGCGATGGTGGTGACCCGGCCGAGGCCGGAGCCGGCGCCGCTGCCCAGGTAGGGCGCGGTGCCGAAAGAGAAGATCCCGCCGTCGGCGGCGACGAGCCAGTAGCCGGCGCCGGTCGGCGGACGGGCCATGGCGACGATGGGCTGGTTGAGCTTCACCGAGCCGGTGGAGCCGAAGAAGCGGGCGGCCCCGAAGGCGAAGATGCCGCCATCGGTCGCCACCAGCCAGTAGCCGGCGCCGTTGGGCGTCGGGGTCATGCCGACGATGGGCTGGTTGAGCTTGACCGCACCGGTGGAGCCGAAGAAGCGGGCGTCGCCGAAGGCGAAGATGCCGCCGTCCGAGGCGGCCAGCCAGTAGCCGGCGCCGGTCGGCGTGGGCGCCATGCCCACGATGGGCTTGTTCAGGCGGACGGCCCCGGTGGAGCCATAGAAGCGGGCGTCACCGAAGGAGAAGATGCCCCCGTCGGTCGCCACCAGCCAGTAGCCCCGGCCGGTGGGGGTGGCGGCCATGCCCACGATGGGCTGGTTGAGGCGGATGCCGCCGGTGGAGCCGTAGAAGCGGGCGTCGCCGAAGGAGAAGATTCCCCCGTCCGAGGCGACCAGCCAGTAGCCCGGGGCGGCCCCGGGAACAGCGGCGGCGCCCACTACCGGAAGGTTGGGGGTCTGGGTCAGC
>JBOGFO010000259.1:0-8112 GCA_050743445.1 Acidimicrobiia bacterium | reverse complement strand
GCGGTGGATGGGCCGGCGATCGTCTGCTGGAGGGGCGCGTCCGCGGCGGCGAGGACGGCTCCGCCCGGGCCCCGGACGACACCGATCGCCACGGCCGGAGCCGGTTCACGGGCCCAGGGACCGAGGGGTCCGGGGGCCATGGCCACGCCGATGATGGGTGCCAGCAGCGCACCGAGCAGCAGGCGGGGCGACCCTCTCGTCACTGCGTCGGGAGCCTGACAGAGCGCCCGTCACGAGTGGTGGATTTCGATAGATGCGTTCATTCGTCGCCGGCCAGGGGCCCGACAGATGAACGCATGTAGGGATTAGTGGGGGTGGTGACCCCCGGCCGGCGGCGGGGTGGACGACGGCGGGGCCGGGCCGTCGCCGGTGGCGTCGGGCGGTGCCGGAGTGCCGGCGGCCAGGTCGTCGGTCTCCACCATGTAGGCGAGCATGATCCCCATGGCATCGGGGATGGCCTGCGTGGTGTCATAGAACGCCTCGAGGTCGAGGACCTCCCCGGCCCGCACCGTGCCCAGCGAATCCCAGGCGCAGACGCCCATGGTGTCGATCGAGCCCATGTAGGCGGGCTTGGTGTTGTACGCCGCCCACGAGGTGCACATCCGCTGCCCGGTGGTGGCGTTGGTGAGCGTGGTACGCACCCCGCCGTCATGGACGTGCCCGCCGGCGGAGAGGATCCGGCCGGTGAGGTTCGACGTCCAGGTGAAGTGCCGTGACGACTGCCCGGCGGGCACCTCGTACTCCGAGGTACCGCAGTTCCCCACGTCCAACCACACCGGGCGGACGGGCTGGACGCCGTCGCGCACCCAGCGGATCCGGAGCTCGACGAAGACGGTCTGGGGCACGGGGGAGTGGTTCATGACGTGGAACGCGCCGTTCCAGGGCGCGGCCGTGACCGGGTAGCCGAAGCCGGTGGGCAGCTTCCCGCCGGTGCGCTCATTGCCGGCGGCGAAGAAGCGCTCCCCCAGCTCGCCGAAGCCCCGGGCGTCGCCGCAGGTGGCGTCGACCTTGTCGGCGGCGAAGAACACGGCGTGGTGCAGCATGAGACCGGAGTCGAGGTTGGCCGAGCGGCCGTCGGCGAAGACCAGGTCGGGCTCGACGCCGACCAGGAAGCAGCCGGTGCAGGGCTTCGGGCCGTCGGGGATGACGACGTTGGCATGGTCGGCGTCACCGCCGGCGCCGGCCGGCGGCAGCACGAACGGCCCCCACCGGACGGTGGCTTCCTCCTCGGCGGGATGGGTCTCGGCGCCGCCGGCGACCCCGCTGGAGGAGGGACCGGCCAGAGCCACGAGAACACCGGCCAGGCCGAGAGCCAGGAAACACTCCAGTCGCTTGCTCACCCCATCGAGGGTAGGCACCCCGCCCGGCGCCGGACAAGGGAATTGCGTCCGGGAACGGATCGCCTCGGAACCCGAGACGATCCATTCCCAGACCGCTTTGGCCATTCCCAGACTGGTGGTTGGCCGGGCTCAGGTCGAGCGCAGCGCCTCGGTGGGGGCCAGCCTCGCCGCCTTCATGGCCGGGTACAGGCCCGACACCGCCCCGATGAGGAGGGCGGCGAGCAGGCCGCCGGCCAGAGCCGGCAGCGGGACGGCCACCCCCCACGAGCGGCTCAGGGCATAGCCGGCCGTGATCAGCGCACCCAACACGACCTCGCCGCCGGTGACGGCGACTCCCTCTTCGAACCCTTCGTGCGCCGGGGCCGATCCCGCACCGGCGGTCACGACACCGGGATCGGCCTCGGACTGTCCATCGTCCGCTCCGTGGCCAGCGCCCACGGCGACCGGGTTTCAGCCCATACCCGCTCCGGCGGCGGCCTGGACGTCGAGGTGGTGATCCCGACCTAGCGTCCGCTTCCTTTCGCCGGCTCCGTTTCCCTGAACGCCGTAAAGGGAACATTTCCTGCGAAACCGGTTGCAAGGGCGCAACCTCCAAGGCCAAAGGACAATCGGAGGTTGGAGATGGGTCGGATACGGAACGCCTTTCTGGTAGTGAGTGTCGCGCTCACGCTCGTGGCGGGAGTGGGTGCGGCAGGGGCATCCAACGACCCCTCGTTCGCCCGGCAGTGGGGTCTGGCCAAGATCGGAGCCGAGACGGCTTGGGCGCAGACCACCGGCACCGCCATCCGCATCGGCATCGTGGACACCGGGATCGACCTGAACCACGAGGACCTCGCCGGCAAGGTGGTGGCCCACGCTTCCTGTGTCGACGCCAAGGGTGACCCCGCCGGTTGCGTCGGTTCGGCCCAGGACGATCAGGGCCATGGCACCCATGTCTCCGGCATCGCCGCTTCGATCCGGGACAACGCCAGGGGCGTGGCCGGTGTGGCGCCCGACGCCGAGCTTGTGGTGGCCAAGGTGCTCAGCTCGACCGGCACCGGCAGCACCGAGGATGTGACGGCCGGGATCAAGTGGGTCGTCGACCAGGGGGCCCGGGTCGTCAACCTGTCGCTGGGTGATCCCGCCATGATCATCACCTCCCTCGTGGGGGGCGGTAACGACCTGCAGGAGGGCATCGACTACGCCTGGAGCCACGGCGCCGTGCCCGTGGTGGCGGCAGGGAACTCCAACGCCCTCGGCATGGGGATGGAGGGTGAGGCCTACGGTGACCTGAACGCCATCGTGGTCGGGGCCACCGGCCCGGACGACGCCGTCGCCGAGTACTCGACCTCCACCGGCCAGGCCAAGTGGGCCATCGTCGCCCCGGGTGGGGCGGGGAATGGCGACAAGTCCAACGACATCCTGTCCACGTTCTGGGTCCAGGGTCAGCCCAACGCCTACGAGTCGCTGGCCGGTACCTCGATGGCCGCCCCGCACGTGTCCGGTGCCGTCGCCCTGCTGCTGGCCCAGGGCCACACCCCGGTGGGGGCCGTGGAGCGGCTGCTCAACACGGCGAACCATGGTGTGGCCTGCGGGGCGCAGAGCCCGACCTGCAGTGGCCGGCTGGACGTGGCCGCCGCCACCGCCACGGCCGGCTAGCCCCTACCGCTTCGACTTCTGTGGCGGCGTCGCCTCCGGGCGGCGCCGCCGCATCGCGTCCGCCCCCGACCTTGGTGGTGCGAAGAGGGGAAGAACGCTGTCGGCCACCACCTCGACGAGTTCGTCCGTCGTGTAGCGGCCGTCGGTCTTGTAGCCCCAGAAGGGGACGGAGGTCAGGGCCCCGATGAGGCACTGGCGGGCGACGGTGGCGTCGCGCAGGACGAAGTCTCCGGTGGCGACTCCCTCCTCGATGACCTGCTTGAAGATGGCGTCGTGGCGCAGGCGCCAGTCGTGGAGCTTGGCGTTGATCGACTCGGGCCAGTCGAGATGCTGGAGGAACAGCCGGGACAGCTCGGCATCGTCGTAGGTGGTGAACCGGACCTGCTCCACCACCAGCTGCCGGAGGCGCTCCCGGGGCGAGCCGCCCCCGTCGGTGATGGCGGCGAGCCGGCTGATCAGCTCCTCGGCCGGGGTGCCCAGGCAGGCGGAGAACAGCGCTTCCTTCGAATCGAAGTAGTGGTAGAGCGACGCCTTGGCCAGATCGACCCGGTCGGCGACCTCCTCCAGGTTCGTGCCCGCGTAACCCTTCTCGGACAGCACCTCGGCGGCGACCCGCAGGATCTCGTTGATGCGGCGGATTCGCTTGCGGGCGACCCGGCCCAGGGGTTCGGCTTGTTCGCCGGCGACCGACATCGGCCTACACGGGCAGGCCGAGGCTGCGGGCGATGAGGAGACGCTGGACCTCGGAGGTGCCCTCGCCGATGGTGAGGATGCGGGCGTCGGCGTAGTGGCGGGTGACGGCCGATTCGTCCATGAAGCCGTAGCCGCCGTGGAGCTGCGTGGCGGTGTAGGCGACCTGGTTGGCCAGCTCGGAGGCCACCAGCTTGCAGATGGCGGCTTCCTGGTCGTAGGGGTGCCCGTGGTCGTAGCGCCAGGCGGCGTCGTAGGTGAGGGCCCGGGCGGTGGCCGTCTTGGCCGCGATGTCGGAGACCTGGAAGGCGACGCCCTGGAACCCGCCCAGGGGCTGGTTGAACGACTGTCTCGAGTTCACGAACGACAGCGTCTCCTCCAGGCATCCCTGGGCCAGGCCCACGGACATGGAGGCGATGGGGAGCCGGGCCCAGGTAAGGAAGCGCAGCGCCTCCCCGTAGGCCCGGCCCTCCTCGCCGAGGAGGGCGGAGTCGGGCACCTCCA
This sequence comes from Acidimicrobiia bacterium, assembly GCA_050743445.1. Classification (GTDB taxonomy): domain Bacteria; phylum Actinomycetota; class Acidimicrobiia; order IMCC26256; family BP-133; genus CAWBJP01. The sequence goes on along the minus strand of JBOGFO010000259.1, from coordinate 3,940 downwards.
CGTCGTCGAAGTACAGGGGGTGGGTATCCGACGTCCGCCAGCCCAGCTTCGGGTAGGAGGGCCCGACGGTGACACCGGGGGCGTCGAGGGGTACCAGGAACGCCGACACCGGCGGACGGGCCCGCCGGCTGCCCCCGCCGTTGACCGTGGCCGTGGTCTCCGGGGTGGCGGCGAAGAGGATGATGTATCGGGAGAACGGCGTCCCCGAGTTGGTGATGAACTGCTTGGCGCCGTTGATGACCCAGCCGCCGCTGGTCCGCTTGGCGGAGGTGAAGATGTTGCCGGCGTCGGAGCCGCCCGTCGGCTCGGTCAGGCCGAAGGAGATGAACGTCGTGCCGGCGGCCATCCCGGCGAGGTGGTCCCGGCACTGCTCGGCCGAGGCCAGGTGCTCGAAGAGGCAGGCGGCGATGGCCTGCACGTGCACGGTGACGGCCACCCCGGAGTCGACCCGGGCCAGCTCTTCGATCGAGAGGCAGAAGCTGCGCATGTCGCCGGCCATCTCGCCGCTGGAGCGCCCCGTGAGCAGGCCGTAGACGCCGAGCTCGCCCAGGGCGGACATGAGGTCGGCGTCGAAGACGGCGCCGATGTTGCGGGCGGCGGCGGTCGGGGCGATCTCCCGCTCGCAGAACTCCCGGAGGGACTTGCGCCAGGAGCGGTGCTCGTCTGTGAAGCACCACGGCAGGTCGAGGTCGATGGGCTCCGACATGGTCGCTCCTCGTTTATCTTCCGGGGACACCCCGGACCCCGGGCTCCGGTTCGAAGTGGAAGTCGGTGATCCGGGCCTGGCGTGCGGTGGTGAAGACGGCCCGCACGCGGTCGCCGATCGCCAGCCCGGGGGCCTCGGGGTCGTCGAGGTCGAGTCCCTCCACGAAGTTGGCCAGGGCCGTCCCCGCGCCGTCGAGACGCACGTAGGCCAAGGCATGGGGCGGAGGTGGGTAGCCGGGGAACTCGGCCCGGGTCACGGTGAACGCCTCCACCACGCCACCGGGGCCGACCTCCACCCAGTCGTCGGAGGTGCGCACGAAGCAGTCCTCGCAGAACGAGCGGGGCGGCACCCGGACCCGGCCGCAGCCCGGACAGGGCGAGGCCAGGATGCGGCCCTCGTCGCGCAGGGCGACGAGGAACCGGCTGGCGGCCCGGCCGGCGGCGTGGGAGTAGTCGAGGCGCCACGACCCGGGAATCAGGATGCGCTCGGTCGGGGCGGCGGTGTCGGTGTCGCTCAACGGTGGCTCCTCATGGTCCTCACGATTGGGAACTCCATCGTTCTCAAGATTGGAACTTCGGGGCCCGACCCTCGCCGAAGGCGGTCAGGCCCTCCTTCACATCCGGGCTCGTGGCCATGAACTCGAGGAAGATCTCCCGCTCGGCCAGGATGGCCTCGTTCACGCTGCGCTCGGTGCCGATGGCCCCGAGCATGCGCTTGACCGTCCGCAGGGCGTCGGCGCTGCGGTTCGCCAGCCGGGTGACAAGGGCGCCGGCGGCGGCGTCGAGCTCGCCCGCCGGGACGGCCCGGGTGACGAGACCCCAGGCGGCCGCCTCGGCTCCGGTGATGGTGTCGCCGGTCAGGAGCAGGTAGCGGGCCTGGGCCTTGGGCAGGGCCCGGACCAGGCGCACCGAGCCGCCCGCCCCCGGAGCCAGGCCGAACTCCAGGTGGCGGTCGCCGATGCGGGCTTCGGTGCCGGCCAGGGACAGGTCGCAGGCCAGGAGGAGCTCGCAGCCGCCGGCCAGGGCGAACCCTTCGACGATGGCGACCGATACGAAGGGACCCGACTCCAGGCGTTCGGTCAGGTTGGCCAGCCGGGTGACGTAACCGGCCATCAGCTCCCGGTCGGCGACCAGCGTCTGGACCAGCCTCAGGTCGGCCCCGGCGCAGAACGACCCTCCGGCCCCCCGGAGGACGACGACCCGGGCCCCGGCGTCCTCCGCCGCGTCGAGCGCCCCCTCCAGCCCGTCGATCACCGCTTCGTTGATGGCGTTGCGGGCCTTGGGGCGGTCGATGGTGGCGCGCACCACGTGACCGTCGACCGCCACGATCACGTCCCCGACCCGCCGGGTGGTCCCGCTCACGCCGGAGCCTCCTTCCCGAAGACCCCCACCACGTAGAACTGGATGGATCCTCCCACCCCGGTGGCGACGGCGACGTCGGCCCGGTCGACCTGGTGGTCTCCGGCCCGCCGGCGGACCTGCTGGGCCGCCTCCGCCATCCGCACCAGGGCGGTGACGCTGATGGGGTTGGTGCACATCACGCCGCCCGACGGGCACACGGGCAGCCGCCCGTCCAGGTCGAAGGTGCCCTCGCCGGCGAGGCGGAACCCTTCACCGGGTCCGCAGACCCCGAGCGCCTCGAGCATCGGCGCCTCCATGGAGGCGAAGGGGACGTAGGGCTCGGCCACGTGGATCTGGGAGGTCGGGTCCGTGATCCCGGCCATGCCGTAGGCCTCGGTGGCGGCCAGGTGCAGCTCGTAGGGGGTGGCATGGTCGTTGGGACCGCAGTCGCCCATCTTGTCGCCCATGAAGTAGGTGTTACTGCGGGCGGCCACGCCCCGCACCCAGGCCGCGGGCGCCGACAGCCGGCGGGCCCGCTCGGCGCTCTGGATGACCACGGCGCAGCCGCCCGACGTCTGGGGGCAGCACATGGCCAGGCGCAGTGGCCAGCACAGGACGGGCGTGGCCATGACCTCCTTGGCCGAGATGGGGATGCGCAGGTGGGAGTGGGCGTTGCCGGCGCCGTTGCTCCGCAGGCGCTCGGCCACCACGGCGTAGTCCTCCTCGGTGGCGCCGAAGCGGTCCATGTAGCGCACCGCGGCCAGGGCGGTCATGGCGATGGTGTTGAGGGGCAGGCCCGTCTCGTAGGCGGGATCCCAGATCATGTTGAGGGGCACCTGGGCGGGCTGGAGGGCGTCGCCCATCTTCTCCGCCCCCGTCACCAGGACCGACGCGAAGCGCCCGGAGGCCACCGCCCACCAACCGACCTGGAAGGCGGAGGCGCCGGTGGCCCCACCGGTATGGACCCGGAGCACGGGCTTGCCCGCCGCGGCCAGGGCGGCGGCCGCGGCCTGCTCGGGATGGCCGATACCGTGGAGGGCGTCAGGGGACTGGGACAGGACGATGGCGTCGATGTCGGCCATGTCCAGGCCGGCGTCGCCCAGGGCGAGCTCGGTGCCTTCCTGGAGGAGGCCCATGAGGTCCTCGTCGTCCCGGCGGGTCCGGAAGTGGGACATGCCCACCCCGACGACCGCAGCGGGGACACCCCGCACCCCGGGCGCAGCGGGGACACCCCGCACCCCGGGCGCAGCAGGGACGCCCGGCGTCACTGGGCTCTCCGCAGGACGGTGACCAGCTGACCCTGACCGGCCCGGCCGTAGGAGGAGTGGGCCACCGCGCTCTCCGCCCCGCCGGCCACGGCCCGGGCGGCGTGGGCGATGCGTTCGAGGCCGGCGGCGAACATCGCCTCGCCGGCGAAGCGGCCTCCGGCGTTGAGGTTCGCCAGCCCGTCACCGAGGAGGGTGTCCGGGGCCACCGCCGGTTCCACCAGGCCGAGGCCGGCGGCCGAGATGCAGAGGCGGAAGGCGTTGCGCTCGGTGGTCTCGACCACCGGGCAGGTGCCGGCGTCGACTCCCGCCTGCCGGTAGGCCCGTCCGGCCAGCGCGGCCAGGGCCGCTTCCGGCGCTGCCGCCCGGCCGAGGGGATCGGCGCTGTCCGCGCCCCAGGCCAGGCCGGCCACCTCGACCGGGGCCGGCTCGACGGTGAGGACGACGGCCACCGCGGCATCGGTGGCGGGCGCCAGGTGGCGCCGGCGCAGCGGCGTGGAGATGGGGCCGTCCGGGCCCGGTCCGGCGTGGAGCCGCTCGGCGAGGTCGTCGAAGCGGGCGAGCGGGATCCCGTGGCGATGGGCGAACCCCTGGGCCACCAGCGCCTCGGCCACCAGGGGGTGCAGGCC
>JBOGFO010000258.1:0-2416 GCA_050743445.1 Acidimicrobiia bacterium | reverse complement strand
GGCCAGGGGGGCCAGGAGCAGGGTGCCCGGAGCCGGCCCGGCGGTCGGGAGGGCCAGGGATACCCCGGTCCCGGACGAGGCGTTCAGCCCGCGGGCGGCGGCGAGCGCCCGGCCTGCCCGGGTGGGGGAGAGGACCTTGCCGAAGAGGACATGTCCCGCCGGAAACCGGTACCGAAGAACGGCCCGGCGCCGCGGCCGGTAGCGGAGGAGCTCGGGTTGGCCGCCTCCGGCTTCCTCCGGGTATTCGAGCGCCGCCGGCAGACCGGGGAGGCCCGGGTCATCGGGGAAGGCCCATACCTGCACCGGATCGCCGGCCCGGCACTCGGCGCCCAGGGTGAGGAGCTCCAGCGCCCCGTCGTGATGCCGGGCCTTCACGTCGTAGCGCACCGTCATGCAACGCCCGGGCCGGTAGAAGGCCTGCACCGGGTCGATGGCCCCCGGCGACCACCCGGCGTCGGAGAGGAACCGGGCGACCATGGCCCGGCCGCCGTCTCCCAACAGGTCGACCGCCCCGGGGAGGTCTGGATCAGGCGGGAGCCACGTGTCCACGGGCCGGCTCCGTCACACCGTGCCGGCGGCTCAGACGGGGGCGACCGAAACGAACAGCTGGGAGGCGAGGGAGAGCCCGACGGCGATGGTGCCCTGGTCCAGGGCCACCAGCCGGGTCTGGTCGGGCGCAACCGTCGTGACCGTGCCGTCGGCTCCGGGAACGAACCCATGGCTGTCGAGATAGACGAGCGAGTCGTGGTCCATCTCCAGCTCCTCGCTCACACGCTCCAGGCGGATGCTGTCGCCGGCGTTCGTCTTGGCCAGCGGCACCAGCTCGAGCTCAGGGGCACCAGCCCCCGGGATCGGGTTGCCGTGCGGGCACGTGAGCGGGTTGTGCAGCTTCTCGACGATCAGTGCCTCCACCTCGGAGGAGATCACGTGCTCCCACCGGCAGGCCTCGATGTGGGCCTTGTGCCAGGGCAGGCCGAGGAGGTCGGTGAGGAGCCGCTCGGCCAGGCGGTGGCGCCGCACGATGGTGATCGCCCAGGCTCGCCCCTTCTCGGTCAGGGTGAGGGTCCGCTCGCCCGATACCTCCAGGTAGCCCTCGGCCCGAAGCCGGCGCACCATCTCCGACACCGAGGGGGCGGACACGCCGAGCCGGTCAGCCAGGCGGGCCTGGATGACGTGGGTCCCCTCTTCCTCGAGCTCAAGGATCGCCTCGAGGTATTCATCCACCGGGGGGTGCAGCACATCGGGCATGCATCCATGGTAACCGGCTGGGAGGAGCATGGGCTTGACAGGAGTCTTAGGGCAACCTAAGATAACTCGATAGGTGCTCCTGACAATCACTGTGCTCCAGCGGGCATCCTAACTGAGGCGGGTCCCAGCGCCTCAATCAGACTGAAGGCTCTTCGCCGTCGGGGCGCCCCCCGCTCGTTCGGCGAGGGGCCTTCGGTCTTTTCCGGGCCGGTATCACGGCCCGCCCTCGCACCCTACGATGCGGGCGTGTCCACCCTCGTCCTCCTCGACGGGCATTCGCTGGCCTACCGCGCCTTCTATGCCCTGCCCACCGACCTGGCCACCAAGGCGGGGACGGTCACCAACGCCGTCTACGGCTTCACCTCCATGCTGGTGAAGCTGCTGGCCGACGAGCGTCCCGCGTACATCGCGGTGGCGTTCGATGCGCCGGCCCGCACGTTCCGCGACGACCTTGACCCGGAGTACAAGGCGAACCGCAAGGAGACGCCGTCGCTCTTCTCCTCCCAGATGCCGCTCATCCGGGAGGTGCTCGAGACGCTCCAGGTGCCGATGCTGTGCGTCGAGGGGGTGGAGGCGGACGACGTCATCGCCACCCTCGCCACCCGGGCGGCGGCGGCCGGCATCGACGCCATCGTGGTGACCGGCGACCGGGACGCCTTCCAGCTGGTGTCCGACCCGCACATCAAGGTGCTGTACAACCGCCGGGGTGTCTCTGACTACGCCCTCTACGACGAGGCCGGGATCGCCGAGCGCTACCTGGGGGTGACGCCGGCCCAGTACCCGCAGTACGCCGCCCTCCGGGGCGACACCTCCGACAACCTGCCCGGGGTTCCCGGTATCGGCGAGAAGACGGCCGCCGCCCTCGTGACCCGCTTCGGCGACCTGGAGGAGATCTTCGCCCACCTCGACGAGCTGCCCCCCAAGCAGCGCCAGAACCTGGGGGAGGCGCAGGAGCGGGTTCTGCTCAACCGGACGATGACGATCCTGCGCCGGGACGTGGACGTCGGCGTGGAGGCTGCCGACCTGCGTCAGGGGGCCTGGGACAAGGAGAAGGTCCGCGTCCTCTTCGACCAGCTGGAGTTCCGTTCCCTCCTGCCCCGGCTGCCCGATGCCATGGGAGACACGGCGGCAGTCACCGAGGTGGACGCCCTGGAGGCCACCGTGGATG
>JBOGFO010000257.1:0-2934 GCA_050743445.1 Acidimicrobiia bacterium | reverse complement strand
GGTTGAGGCTCTGTTCCTCGAGTTCAACCTCATCAAGAAGCACAAGCCGCGCTTCAACATCAGGCTGAAGGATGACAAGTCCTACCCGTACCTGGCGATGACGGTGGAGGAGCAGTGGCCCCGGGCCATGGTCATGCGAGGGGCCCGGCGCAAGGGCGTCCGCTACTTCGGGCCCTTCGCCCACGCCTACGCCATCCGGGAGACGCTCGACCTGCTGCTGCGGACCTTCCCCATCCGCACCTGCTCGGACAACAAGCTGGACCGCCACCAGAAGCTGGGCCGGCCCTGCCTCTACGCCCACATCGAGAAGTGCTCGGCCCCCTGCGTCGACGCCGTCAGCCGGGAGGACTACGACGTCCTCGTGGGCGAGCTGCTCGACTTCCTCGAGGGCCGCACGGAGGCGATCGTCAACCGCCTGGAGCGCCAGATGCGGGAGTCGGCCGCCGAGCTCGAGTTCGAGCGGGCGGCCCGGCTGCGGGACCAGCTCATCTCGGTGCGCAAGGCCATCGAACGCCAGCAGATGGTGGGGGAGCGCCACGAGGACTACGACGCCATCGGCCTGGCCGAGGACGAGCTGGAGGCCTCGGTCCAGGTGTTCAACGTCCGCCAGGGCCGGATGGTGGGCCGCAAGGGCATCATCGTCGACAAGGTGGAGGAGCTCACCCGCCCGGCCCTGGTGGCCCGCATCCTCGAGCAGCTCTACGGCGACGCCGGCCCCGAGGGCGTCCCCAAGGAGGTGCTCGTCCCCGACGAGCCCGAGGACCGGGAGCTCTACGAGGAGTTCCTCTCCCACGTCCGGGGGGCCCGGGAGGGCGGCCGGGGGAAGGCCAAGGTGCGCATCCGGGTACCCCAGCGCGGCGGCAAGCGGGCCTTCCTGGCCACCGTCACCCGCAACGCCGAGGAGGCCTTCGCCCGCCACCGCCTCAGGCGGGCCTCGGACCACAACGCCCGGGCCCGGGCCCTCACCGCCCTCCAGGACGCCCTCGACCTGCCCGAGGCCCCGCTGCGGATCGAGTGCTACGACATCTCGAACCTGGCCGGGACGGAGATCGTCGGGTCGATGGTGGTCCTGGAGGACGGGTTGCCGAAGCGCTCCGACTACCGCCGGTTCAAGGTCCGCACCCTGGAGGGCCAGGACGACTTCGCCTCCATGGCCGAGGTCCTCACCCGCCGGTTCACCAACTACCTGAGGGAGCGGGAGGAGGGCGTCCACGCCGGGAAGCGCTTCGCCTACCCCCCCAACCTGGTGCTGGTCGACGGGGGCAAGGGCCAGCTCGGGGTGGCGGTCCAGGTGCTCGAGGAGCTCGGGCTGGAGGACATCCCCGTCGCCGCCCTGGCCAAGCGCTTCGAGGAGGTCTACCGGCCGGGCGATCCCGAGCCCATCCGCATCCCCCGGGATTCGGAGGCCCTCTACCTCCTCCAGGGGGTCCGGGACGAGGCCCACCGCTTCGCCATCACCTACCACCGCACCCTGCGGGGCAAGACCATGACCCGCTCGGCGCTCGACGACGTCCCCGGCCTCGGCCCCACCCGGCGCAAGCGGCTGCTCAAGGAGTTCGGCTCGGTGAAGCGGATCCGGGCCATGTCGGAGGAGGAGCTGGCCGCCATCCCCTGGCTTCCCGCCCGCGTGGCGAATGCCCTGTATGCCCATCTGCACGGCCCGGCAATGGGGGACCGGCGCCGATCAGAGATATCCAAGACCCCTGTTGTCGTGTCATCGTGGAGGGGCGATACCAATGGGGCCATCGATATCGATCTCGACGTCAGTACGGAAGAGGCGTGATTGAGCGAGGAGCTCGACGTCACCATCGTCACGGGCCTGTCCGGAGCCGGGCGCTCCGAAGCGGCCAACGTGCTCGAGGACCTCGGGTTCTTCGTCATCGACAACCTGCCCCCCGCCCTCATCTCCAAGGTGGCGGAGCTGGCCCGCTCGCCCGGGCGACCGCCGACCCGCTACGCCCTCGGGGTCGACGTCCGGTCGGGCGCCCTCGAGGACCTGCACCTCGCCCTCGAGGAGCTGCGCGAGGCCGGCGTGCGCACCCGCATCTTCTTCCTCGACGCCGGCGACGACGTCCTCATCCGCCGCTACGAGGCCAGCCGGCGCAAGCATCCTCTGGGTTCGACGGACCGGGTGTCGGAGGCCATCGCCGACGAGCGGGCCCTGCTCGAGCCGCTGAAGGAGCAGGCCGACATCGTGGTCGACACCTCCGGCCTCAACGTCCACCAGCTCCGGGACCGGCTGCGGGACATCTTCGCCACCGGGGTGCCCGACCAGGCGCTGCAGACGAGCATCGTCTCCTTCGGGTTCAAGCACGGCCTGCCCATGGATGTCGACCTGGTCTTCGACTGCCGCTTCCTGCCCAACCCCCACTGGGTGGAGGCGCTGCGCCCGCTGCCCGGCACCGACCCCCGGGTGCGCCGCTACGTGATGCGCCAGCCCGAGACGGATGCCTTCCTCGAGGAGCTGGAGCGCCTCTTCAACCTGTTGCTGCCCTCCTACGTCAAGGAGGGGAAGTCCTATCTGTCGATCGGAGTCGGCTGTACCGGAGGGCACCACCGCTCGGTGGTCCTGGCCGAGGAGCTGGCGAAGGTACTGGAGCGCCTCGGTTTCCGGGCGAACGTGCACCACAGGGACGTGGAACGTGGCTGACAACGAGAAGAACGAACCCAACCTGAGCCCCACCGAACGGGGACACCCCGACCCCCGGGCGGAGGACCCCCGGGCCGGGCCGTCGGCCAAGCCGACCATCGGCGTGGTCCGCTCCCGGCCCGGAGACCGGCGCCGGCCCATGACGCCGATGGCCAAGGGCGACCCGTGGCAGCTGCCCAACACGCCGCCCCAGGGCCCGGCGGTGGTGGCCCTCGGCGGGGGCCACGGCCTGGCCACGGTGCTGTCCGCGGCCCGGCGCTACGCCGGCTCGATCACGGCGGTGG
>JBOGFO010000256.1:0-7723 GCA_050743445.1 Acidimicrobiia bacterium | reverse complement strand
TCCAGCGGTTCGCCATCCCCCCGCCGACCCGGTTCGGGGTGCTCGTCCCCGACCCGGCCCCGCCGGCCCCGCCTCCTCCCCAGCCGGCGTCCGCCGGTGCGACGGAGACGGCGGTCACGCAGCGCTCGACGCTCGGGCCCGACCTCGACCTGCCGATGCGGACCCTGCCGGTGCTGGACGACGGCGTTGCCCAGCCCTCCGGCGGTCCGGTGGCGGCCGACGCCGGAGGTGACGTCACCGCCCAGGCGACGCCATCGCCGATCGCGGATCTGCTCGGAGGGACCGAACTGGACCCACCCCTCCAGGGGTTGTGGGAGACGCCGGCTCCGGGACAGTCCCAGACGGACGATGGGTCCCCGGGGGTTACCGAGGCGACCCTGTCCCGGTTGAGCGAACCCGGCGACGACCGGCCCCGCCGTCTCGGCCTCGGCGAGCCGATGAGCGCCGTCCCGTCACCGATCCAGCGGATCATCGGCCGCCTCGCCGAGGACCCCGGCACCAACCCGACGCCGGCGCCGGGCCCGCCGGGGTTGCCGCCTCCCGAGGCGACGGCACTGTTTGCCGTCCCCCGCCTCGGCCCCGCCCTCCCCGGCGTCCCTTCCCTCCAGCGCCAGGCCGAGCGGACGCCGGGCCCGACGGCGCCACGGCCGGACACGGGGCACGACCAGCGGGGCCCGGACGTCCTCATCTTCCAGGCGCCGCCTTCGGCTCCGGAGACGGTGGTGTCACGGTCAGCGGAGTTCCCGGTTGACCCGCCGCCCCCGCCCGAGCCGCCCGCCGCTCCGCCGGCGGCGCCGGTGCCCGACGCCTTTCCCATGGTGCAGCGGGAAGCGGAGACCACTCCGGGCCCCGAGCCCGCCGCCGGCCCGTCTGCTCCCGGAGCGGTGGCCGTGGGCCCCGGTGGGGTGAACCTCGACGAGCTGGCCAAGCGGCTCTACGGGCGACTCTCCTCGCAGCTGCGGGCCGAGCTGCGCCTCGACCGGGAGCGCGCCGGCTTCCTCAGCGACCTCGGCCGATGACCGTGAAGGAGACCTGAGCCATGGCCGACCCGACCAGCGACCCGGCGATCACCGTCTGCTTCTCGGTGAGCATCGACGGCCACGAGCTCGGCTCCTTCATGACCTGCGACGGCCTCGCCCTCGAGATCCAGATCGAGCAGAGGGAAGAGGGCGGCAACAACGGCTTCGTGCACATGCTCCCGGGGCGCATCAAGTACTCCAACGTCAAGTTCACCCGGCCCATCAACGGCGACTCGGGCAAGGTCCGGTCGTGGCTGGCGTCGATGACGGGCCAGATCCGGCGGACCACGGCCGAGATCACGGCCATGACCATGGACGGCACCAAGGTGGCCAGCTGGGGGCTCGACGGGGTCATCCCCGTCCGCTGGACGGGCCCGTCGTTCTCGGCCGACTCGCCCAAGGTGGCCGTCGAGACCCTCGAGCTGGCCCACCACGGGTTCCTGGGCTCGTGACGCCGGTGGAGGGGACCGCCTGATGGCCACCGGGGGTGCCAAGCTGGAGAAGGCCCGCCTCGAGGTGGTGGAGCCGCCGTCGCCGGCGACCAAGCCGCCGTCGCTGCGGGGCGGGGGACGCCAGATCACCTTCCAGTTCAACCCCCGCGAGTACATGATCAAGAAGAGCGCCAAGTGGGAGCGCAAGGCGGAGAAGGGCGCCGAGCAGACGGCGGTGCCCGAGTTCATGGGGCCCGAGCCCCGCAGCCTCGACCTGGAGATGTTCCTCGACCACTCCGACGGCTCGGGCAACGTGGCCTCCGATGTCGAGGCGCTCTTCGACTGCCTGGCCCCCACGTCCAAGTCGCTGGCGGCCAACAAGCCCTCGCCGCCCTGGGTGGTCTTCGGGTGGGGCTCGACGGTGTCGATCGTGGCCATCGTGAAGTCGGTGTCCGCCCGCTTCACCCTCTTCCGCCCCGACGGGACCCCGATCCGGGCGGTGTGCAACGTCTCGCTCGAGGAGGTCCCGACCGAGGCGCCCCGCCAGAACCCCACCTCCGGGTCGCTGCACGCCCTGCGCACCCACCGGGTGGTGGCGGGCGACACCCTCGCCTCCATCGCCTACCACGAGTACGAGGACGCCCGCCTGTGGCGGGCCCTGGCCGAGGCCAACCATCTCGACGACCCCATGCGCCTTCCGCCCGGCACCGAGTTGATGGTGCCGTCACCGGGCGAAGCGGCGCGCTACCGGTAGGCCGGCGATGGCGGCCCAGCATCCGAGCCCGCTGACGGTGGAGGTGGCCGGCTCGCCGTTGCCGCCCAACGTCACCCAGCGGCTGATGACGGCCTACGTGGACGACAACCTCCATCTGCCCGACCTGTTCGTCCTCACCTTCCGGGACCCGGACCGCACCGTCCTCAAGGACGCCGGGATCGACGTCGGCGCTCCGGTGGTGGTGTCGGTGGTGGCCGACTCCGAACCGGCGCCGGTCAAGCTCCTCACCGGCGAGGTGACCGCCCTGGAGGCCGAGTTCGGTCCCGGCGGCAGCTTCACCGTGGTGCGGGGCTTCGACCATGCCCACCGCCTGTTCCGGGGCCGGGTGGCCGAGTCGTACCGCAACGTCACCTACTCCGACGTGGCCAAGGCGGTGGCGGAACGGGTGGGGCTGCCCACGGGCCGCATCGACGCCACCACCACCGTCTTCCCCCAGGTGACCCAGGGCAACTCGTCGGACTGGGAGTTCCTCTCCCGCCTGGCCCGGGAGATCGGCTACGAGGTGGCGGTCGTCGACGGCAAGCTCGACTTCCGCACGCCGGCCGAAGCCACCGGGGCGCCGGGCAGCGGCGACCTGCGTTCGGCCGACCCGCTCCAGCTGGTGCCGGGCAAGGGCCTGATCCGCTTCCGCTCCACGCTGACCTCGGCCGAGCAGGTGAAGGAGGTCCGGGTCCGGGGCTGGGACAGCACGGCCAAGCAGGCCATGATCGGCGCCGCCCCCGCCGCCACGACGTCGACCGAGCTGTCGGTCAAGCCCGACGAGCTGGCCGGGAAGTTCGGCGCCGCCACCTACACCGCCCCGGCCCCGTCACTGTCCCGCCAGGCCGACGTGGACGCCATGGCCAAAGCCATCGCCGACCAGATCGCCGGCGCCTTCGCCGAGCTGGAGGGCGTGGCCCGGGGCAACCCCAAGCTGCGGGCCGGCACGCCCGTCAGCCTGGGCCTGGCCGGCGACCCCTTCGACGGGCGCTACACGCTCACCACCACCCGCCACCTCTACGACCCCGACGAGGGCTACACCACCATCTTCACGGCCAGCGGGCGCAACGAGCGCTCGCTCCTCGGGCTCGTCTCGGGCGGCGGTTCCATGAACGCGAACGGCCACGGGCGGACGGGGGTGGCCAGCGCGCTGGTCACCGACGTGCGCGACCCCGACGGACTGTGCCGGGTCAAGCTGCGGTTCCCGTGGATGTCGGACTCCTACGAGAGCGACTGGGTCCGCACCGTCCAGCCCGGGGCGGGCAAGGACCGGGGCTCGGTCACCCTCCCCGAGGTCAACGACGAGGTCCTGGTCGCCTTCGAGGGTGGCGACATGGCCAACCCCTACGTGCTCGGCGGCCTCTACAACGGCGTGGACAAGCCGAACCTGGGCGAGGGGCTGGTCGACGCCGCCACCGGCGGGGTGGCCCGCCGGGGGTTCCTGTCCCGCAAGGGCCACGGGCTGGTGTTCCTCGACGGCGACGGCGATGAGGGCGTGGCCGTCCTCTCCGGCGACCGCCAGCTGCGCCTGTCCCTCAACCAGTCCACCCGCACGGTCAAGGTGACCAGCTCGGGCGACGTCGTCATCGAAGGCAAGGGAGCATTGCGGATCCAGATGGACGGCGACGTCGAGCTGGCCGGCCAGAAGGTGGCCATCAAGGGCGCCCACGGGGCGACCGTCGACGGCGGCGAGGGAGGGGTGCAGGTCAAGGGCTCCGGCCTCGACCTGGAAGGCACCGGAGCGGTGTCGCTCAAGGGGGCCAGCGTCGAGGTGTCGGGCGACGCCACGTCCATCAAGGGGGGCAACACGGTCGCCGTGTCCGCTCCCCTCGTCAAGATCAATTAGGGGCCCGGGGTGTCCCCGAAAGGACCCGGGGCTCGGGGTGTCCCCCGAAAGGAGAGGGATTATGCCGCCGGCGGCGAGGGTGGGGGATCAGACGGGGCACCCCGGGGTCATCACCGGCCCGGGGGTGGCCAGCGTCCTCATCGGCGGCAAGCCGGCGGCGGTGGTGGGCGACACCCACACCTGCTCGGCCATGCACCCGCCGGGCCCCTTCCCCGTCGGCTGTCAGAACGTTCTCATCGGGGGCCGCCAGGCCCTGCGGGTCGGCGACGTCGCCGGCTGCGGCGCCCCCATCACCCACGGCACGCCCGACGTGCTCATCGGAGGCTGAAGACTGTGACTATGGCGCTTCGCCTTGCGGCTCATCGCTGGTGCGGCCGGGGGCCGCTGCCCCAGCCGCCAGTCCCTTCTTCGCTGGCGCTCAGGAGGTCCTGATGGCGGAAGAGTTCATCGGCTCGGGCTGGGCCTTTCCGTTGCGCACCGACGCCACCGGCGGCATCGCCCTGGCGTCGGGGGACCGGGAGCTGGAGGAGGCCATCCGCCTGGTGCTGGGGACCGCCCCGGGGGAGCGGCCCATGCGGCCCGAGTTCGGTTGCGCCATCCACGACTTCGTCTTCGCCCCGGCCGACGCCACCACCGCCGGGCGCATCTCCTACGAGGTGCGGGCCTCCCTGGAGCGGTGGGAGCCGCGCATCGACGTGGGCGATGTGGAGACCACCTTCGACGTCGACGAGCCCTCGACGCTCTACATCGACGTCCGCTACACGCGGCGGGGCTCCAATGACCCCCGCAACCTCGTGTTTCCGTTCTACCTGATCCAGGCGGAGGGATAGCGCGCCATGCCTCTCGCAGCTCCCAACCTCGACGACCGCCGGTTCCAGGACCTGGTCGACGACGCCAAGCGCCTCGTCGCCCACCGGTGCCCGGCGTGGACCGACCACAACGTCTCCGACCCGGGGGTGACCCTCATCGAGACGTTCGCCTTCATGGTCGACCAGCTCCTGTACCGCCTCAACCGGGTGCCGGACCGGAACTACCTCAAGTTCCTCGACCTGATCGGCGTGCACCTCTTCCCGCCCACCGCCGCCCGGGCCGACGTGACCTTCTGGCTCTCCGCCCCGCAGCCCGACGCCGTCACGGTGGCGGTCGGCACCCAGGTGGCGACGCTGCGCACGGAGACCGAGGAGGCCGTGGTCTTCGCCGTCGACACCGAGCTGGCCATCGTCCCGTGCTCGCTGGCCCACCTGGGCGCGTCGCTCAACCCGGACGAGGTCATCGCCCACGACGAGGCGGTGGGTGCGGAGCGGCCCTTCGCCTGCTTCAACCAGGTGCCCCAGCCCGGTGACGCCCTCTACGTCGGGCTCTCCGAGCCGGTGCCGGGCGGCGCGGTGATGCTCCGGGTCGACTGCGACATCGAGGGCGTCGGGGTCGACCCCAAGCATCCGCCCATCGCCTGGGAGGCGTTCGACGGGGAGGAGTGGGTGCCGGCCGCCCTCGAGCGCGACGAGACCGGCGGGCTCAACCAGGACGGCGATGTCGTGCTCCATCTGCCCGCCAGTCACGCCGCTTCGGTCATCAACAAGCACCGGGCGGGCTGGCTGCGGGCCCGGGTCCTGGAGGTGGAGGAGGGCCAGCCCACCTACTCCGCCTCGCCGGTGATCAGGAGCCTGACCGCTGCCACCATCGGCGGGACCACCACCGCGGTGCACGCCGAGATCGTCGCCGGCGAGCACCTCGGCATCTCGGAAGGGACGCCGGGCCAGACGCTGGCCCTCAAGCGGCGTCCGGTGGTGCCGTCCCCCGAGCCGGTCGTGGTCGAGACGTCGTCCCCTGACGGCTGGGAGCCTTGGGAGCGGGTCGACGGGTTCGCCCGCAGTGGCCCGGCCGACCGCCACTTCGTCCTCGACGAGGCCGACGGCCTCGTCATCTTCGGGCCCGCGGTGCGCGAACCCGACGGGTCGGTGCGCCGCCTCGGCGCCGTGCCCCCCAAGGGAACCCGGGTCCGGGTGCCCGAGTACCGCACCGGCGGCGGCAGCGCCGGCAACGTGGCCCGGGGCGCCATCACCGTGCTCAAGAGCTCGATCCCCTACGTGTCCCGGGTGGAGAACCGACGGCCAGCGGCAGGGGGCGTGGACGGCGAGGACGTGGCCAGTGCCAAGGTGCGCGGCCCCCTGTTGCTGCGGACCCGGGACCGGGCCGTCACCGCCGAGGACTACGAGCACCTGGTGCGCCAATGCGCCCCGGAGATCGCCCGGGTCAAGGCTCTGGCCGCCGGCGAGGGCGGCGCCGACGCCGGCTCGGTGCGGGTGCTCCTGGTGCCCGCCGCCGCCGACGACGAGTCCGGGGCGCTGGCCTTCGAGCAGCTGGTCCCGTCGGAGGAGACGCTTGCCCGGCTGGTCGCCTATCTGGACGAGCGGCGCATGATCGGCGCCCGGGTGCTGGTCGAGCCGCCCCTGTACCAGGGGGTGACGGTGGTGGCCAAGATCCGGGCCCGGCCCCGGACCAGCGCCACCCGACTCCAGGAGGAGGCGCGCCGGGCGCTCTACGCCTACCTCCACCCGATCCACGGCGGGCCGGACGGGACGGGCTGGCCGTTCGGTCGGCCCCTCCACGTGGGCGAGGTGTACTCCGTCCTCCAGCGTCTGGGCGGCACCGAGTTCGTGGAGGACGCCCGGCTCTTCGGCGCCGATGTGAACAGCGGGCAGCGGGGCGACGCCGTCCAGCGCCTCGAGCTTCCTCCCGACACCCTGGTGTTCTCCTACCAGCACGCCGTCCGGGTGGAGGGCTGAGGGGTGCGCGGCCTCGCCCTGGAGATGGAGAGCCCGCACCCGATGGGCCAGGAGCTGCCCGCCCTCTTCCAGGAGGACGACTTCGTCCAGCGGCTCACCTCCGCGCTGGACGACGTGCTGGCCCCGGTGTTCGTGTCCCTGGACAACCTCCCCGCCTACCTCGATCCCGACCTGGCCCCCATCGACTTCCTGGGCTGGCTGGCGGGCTGGGTGGGAGTGGGCCTGGACGAGAACTGGCCCGAGTCGCGCCAGCGGGAGCTGGTGTCACGCGCCGCCGACCTCTACCGCCGCCGGGGCACGGTCACCGCCCTGGCCGAGCAGATCGCCCTCTACACGGGGGCTACACCGGAAATCGAGGACAGCGGCGGGGTAGCCTCGTCGGCGACACCCGGCGGCACCATGCCCGGGACGGGCGATCCCCGGCTGGTGGTGCGGGTCCGGGTCCCAGACCCTGAATCCGTCGACGTGCGCAGGCTCGAGGCCCTGGTGGCCGAGGCCAAGCCGGCCCACGTCCCCCATCAGGTGGAGGTGTCGAAGCCATGATCGTGTGCACCCAGTGCGGCTTCAGCAACGAAGACGCCGACGCCTTCTGCGGAGACTGCGGCGAGTTCCTGGAGTTCGTCGGCCAGAAGGTGGAGCCCGACGCGCCCGAGGAGCCGGTGGCCGAGGTCGAGGCGCCGGTGGCCGAGGTCGACCTCGTGGCCGAGGAGGCCGCGGAGGAGGCGGCCGCCGAGGCCGCCGTGGAGGCAGAAGCCGAAGCGATCCTTGCCGAGGAAGAGATTGTCGAGGTGGCCGAGGAGCCCGTGGCCGCCACCGCGGCGGCGACCAGCCCACCGGCCGCCGCCACCAGCCAGTCCGCCCCGACGGCCAGCCCGGCGGCGCCGGCC
>JBOGFO010000255.1:0-4679 GCA_050743445.1 Acidimicrobiia bacterium | reverse complement strand
GGCCCTCACAGGGCCAAGATCGCGCCCGCCTTCGGGGAAGCGTTAGCGGGTGCTACTGCTGCTGCTCGAGCCGGTGCCCTTCTCCACCACGACCATGACGCCCTTGACGTCCGGGTTGGTCTTGGAGTGGAAGGGGAAGCGTCCGATCTGAGGGAAGACGTGCTCCCAGGTCTCGCCCGCCTTCAGGCAGTCCGCCTCCGAGCCCGTCTTGCAGGTCGGGCTCGAATCGAAGGACCCGTCGTCGGCGGTGATGGTGTGGACGGCGTTGCCGTCGTCGTGGATGAAGATGGCCGTGTCGCCCTCGCCGAGGTAGGTCTCCTGGGGCTGGAACTGGCCGTCACGGATGACGACCTCGTGGGCGCCCGTCGCCCCGGGCACGAACAGCACGGCCAGTGCGGCCACCGCTCCGAACACCGTCCACGCAAAGGCGCGTTTCCTGGGCATCCCTAGCCTCCCCTGTGTTAGGTCCACCTTACATTGTGCATTCTGGCGCGGAAATCAACCGCGCGCCACCCTCAGCTCACCGTGAAAGCGGTGTACATCCCTTCGGCGTAATGGGCCTCCGAGGTGCCATCGGCCTCGGTCTCGACAATGTTGCAGAACAGGACGTACTTGCCCGACTGGAGGGTGAAGTTCCCCTCGCAGACCTGGCCGGCGGGGAATCCCTCGATCTCTCCGATCAGGGCGCCCTCGGGCAGCTGCTCCTCGTCCATGGCGCCCTGGTCGTCCTTGGGCAGAGCCGCCGGGTCGTCACCCTTCGCGATCACGAGCTCGTGGAGCTCGACCCCGGTGTTCTCGGCCACGAAGGTGGTGATGCCGCCCGCGACCTGTGTCGGTTCGGGCAGGACCTTCCACTCGTTGAGGGCGACCATGACCTCCTGCTTGCCCTCGGTCGACACGCCGCCCTGCACCTCGCAGGCCGCGGGGCTGCCGCCGCCGGTACTCGAGGTGGTGGCCGCTCCGCTCCCGCCCGTGCTGCTGGTGGAGGCTCCGCCGGCCGCGCTGCTGCTGGTCGCCCCCTCGGCGCCCAGGTTCCTGACCTCACCGCTACCGCCGTCGTTGCCGCAACCGGCGGCCACGAGGACCACCGCGGCCAGGATCATCAGGATCGGCTTCCAACGCGTCGTCATCAGGGGCTCCCTTCCCTTCTCAAACGTCACTCCGTCTGAACCCGAACGCCGCCCGGACGATCGGGGGAGCCCCCCGGTGGTGCCGCTTCCGGCTCCCACACGCCAACGTGTTCCGAAGGAGAACTGGTGAGAGGCCAGATGCGCCGCCCGTCGCAGAACAGGGCCGGAGCCTTGCCCTCCTCCAGGCGGGGTCGCACCCGCGTCCCCAGAGGGTAGGCCACCTCCGGGGCACGGCGCGAGACGAGGCGCTCACCCGAGTCGGCGGTGAGCTCGTAGATGGCCGAGACCCCCTGGTACTCCCGGCTGCTGACCGTGGCCCAACCCTTCTCGTCGGGCTCGAACGTGAGGTCATGGGGGCGGACCATGAGGGTCAGCTCGCCGTCTTCGGGGACCGTGAGGGAGCCGATGGTGCCGAGCGGGCTGGTCACCCGGTCGGCTCCCGCCCGCCGGGCGGGCAGGAAGTCCGCCGCCCCCAGGAACCCGGCCACGAACCCGTCCTCGGGCATCTCGAACACTTCCTGGGGCGAGCCGATCTGCAGCACCCGGCCCCCCTGCATGACGGCCACCCGGTCGCCGAATCCGAGAGCCTCGGAATGGTCGTGGGTGACGAGCACGGCGGTGGCGCCGGCCCGGCGCAGCACGGCCTTGGTCTCCGTCCGCAGCGTGTCCCGCAGGGCACGGTCGAGGTTGGAGAACGGCTCGTCGAGCAGGATGACGTCCGGTGCCGGGGCCAGGGACCGGGCCAGCGCGATCCGCTGCTGCTGCCCGCTGGACAGCTCGTGGGGGTAGCGCCCGGACAGAGCGCTCAGGCTCACGAGCTCGAGCACGTCGGCCACCCGGGCGGTCTGGTCCCGGCGGGGGAGGCGGTCGAGCCCGAAGGCGATGTTGCCGGCCACGGTCAGGTGGGGGAAGAGGGCGTAGTCCTGGAAGACCATCCCCACCCGGCGCCGGTCGGGTTCGATCCAGGTCCCCTCCCCGGTCACGACGCGGTCGCCGATCCGGATGACGCCGGAGTCGGGGGCGAGCAGCCCGGCGATCATCAACAGCATGGTCGACTTGCCGCACCCGCTCGGGCCGATGAGGGCCAGGTGCTCGCCGGCGGCCAGGTCGATGGAGACGCCTTCGACGGCGACGGTGGAACCGAAGCGCTTCTGCAGTCGCTCGATGACCAGGGCGGCGCCGGACAGGTTCATGCCGCTCCCCCATCGGGGACACCCCGGGCCCCGGGCACCCGGGGCGTGGCCAGTGAGGGATCCCCGATCGCCTGCTCCCAGGCCGGCTGCCGGCCGGACTTCGTGCCCGACCGCATCATGAGGGCCACGGGGACGAGGGCGACGGCCACGATCGTCAAGGCGGGCAGGCCCGTCTGCTCCCAGGCCGAGTTGGCTGTCAGGTCCCACACCCACACCGACAGGGTGTCGAAGCCGAAGGGCCGGAGCAGCAGCACGACGGAGATCTCCTGGAGGGTGTGGACGAAGACCAGGAGCAGGGCGGCGGTCATCCCCGAGCGCACCAGGGGCGCGTGGATGCGGGTCAGGATCCGGCGCCGGCTCGCCCCCAGGGTGCGGGCGGCCATGACCACCGACGGGGTCACCTTCTCCAGGCTGGCGTCGAGGGTGGCGGTGGTGAGGGGCACGAAGCGGACGGTATAGGCGTAGAGGACGCCGAGGAGCGTGGTGGTGCCGAGGACGGCCAGCGACCGGCCCTCCCAGGTGATCCCCGGGACCAGGTCGCCGATGACCTTGAACACGACGAGCACGCCGATGGCGACCACCGTGCCGGGCAGGGTGTAACCGATGAGCACACCCCGGGTGGCCCACCGGGTGGCCCGGCCCCCCGAGAGCCTGGACCCGCTCGTCACCAGCAGCCCCACCACCAGGCAGGTCACGGCGGCCAGTCCGGCCAGGAGACCGCTCTTGGACAGGTGCTCGAGGTACTCGCGGAACGTGACCTGGCCGCCGATCTCGATCCAGCTGATCAGGCGGATCACGGGGAGGGCGAAGGCGGCGGCGAGCACGCCCAGGCAGAAGCCGGTGGCCGCCCAGCGCTTGGCGCCCTGGAGGGCGACGGGCTCGAGGAACTCCCGGGCCCCGCGCTGGTGGAACCGGGCCCGGCCCCGCAGCCCCCGCTCGATGGCGATGATCGCCAGGGCGAAGACGAGGACCAGGGTGGCCAGCTCGGTGGCGGCGGCCCGGTCGGCGCGGCCCTTGAGGATGTTGAACACCCCGAGCGAGACCGTGTTGACGTTGAAGTACTGCACGGTGGCGAAGTCGGTCAGCACCTCCATCATCACCAGGGCCAGGGCGGCGGCCAGGGTGGGCCGGGCGCCGGGCAGGACGGCGCGCCGGGCGGCCCGGATCCGGCCGTGTCCGAGGGTGCGGGCCACCTGCCACGTCCGCAAGCCCTGCTCGGCCAGCGCCGTCATGGTCAGCACGTAGACGTAGGGGTAGAGCGTCAGGCAGAAGACGGTGGCGGCTCCGGCCATCGTCCGGACCTCCGGGAACCAGACGTCGGCGCCGAACCAGCCCCGCAACGCCGACTGCACCGGCCCGGCGAAAGAGAACGTGGTGAGGAAGATGTAGCCGAGGACGTAGCCGGGCATGGCCAGGGGCAGCACGAGGGCGAAGCGGAAGATGCTGCGTCCCGGGAACCGATAGGCGCTCACCAGCCAGGCCAGGCCCACTCCCAGCGCCAGCGTGCCCACCCCCACCATGACGAGCAGGCCGGCCGTGGAGAGGAGCATGTTGGGCAGGCGGGTGTTCCACTGGTCGCGCCAGAACTCGAGGCTGGGAGTGAGGGCCTCCGAACCGATGGCCAGCACCGGCAGGACGATCAGCCCGGCCACACCGAGGACCATGGCCGAGGCCGGATTGGGCCAGCCCGGCGCCGACGCTCTCGCCCTCAGCGACTCACTGATAGCCGACCTCGTCCATCAGCTTGAGGGCGTCGGCATTCAGGTTTCCGATCTCGGTCGCCTGGAGCTCGTCGGCCTTGAACTCGCCGAAGCCCTTGACCACGTCGGCCGGGTCCACGGCGGGGTTGGCGGGGTACTCGTCGCTCTCGGAGACGAGGACCTTCTGGCCGGCGTCGGTGGCCAGCCACTCGATGAACTGCTGGGCCACGTCGGGATCGTCGGCGTACTTCGTGACTCCGGCGACGCTCACGTTGACGTGGGTGCCCCGGCCGGCCTGGTCCGCCCAGAACATCTTGACGTCGAGCCGGGGGTTCTTGGTCAGCTCCTGGGCCAGGTAGTAGTGGTTGACGATGGCGACGTCACAGCCTTCCTTCGACACCGTCCGGACGATCTCGGGGTCGGAGTTGATCATCTCGGGCTCGTTGGCGATCCAGCCGGCCACGATGGTCTTGGCCCCTTCGTAGCCCTCGTGGGCGATCAGGCTGGCGATGAGCGACTGGGTGTAGGTGGCGGTCGAGTTCCGCAGGCAGAGGCGTCCCTTCCACTTCGGGTCGGCCAGGGCGGCGTAGGTCGACAGCTCGGCGGGGTCCACCTTCTCGGGGTTGTAGATGATGCTGCGGGCCCGCAGGGCGAGG
>JBOGFO010000254.1:0-5519 GCA_050743445.1 Acidimicrobiia bacterium | reverse complement strand
CCCTCGATGTAGATGCACCAGTCGGGGCACTGCCGGGCGCAGAGCATGCACACCGTGCAGTTCTCCTCCTTGAGGGCGATGACGCCCCGGGCCCGGCTGGGCGGGTCCTCCCGCTCGTGCGGGTACTGCACGGTGACGGCGGGCTTGAGCATGGTCCGCAGCGTCACCCCGAGCCCCCCGATGAGTCCGGGGATCTTCATCTTGGCCATTAGGCCACCACCTTGAACACGCCGGTGACGAGGATGTTGAGCAGCGAGATGGGAATGAGGTACTTCCAGGCGATGCCCTGGAGCTGGTCCTCACGCAGCCGGGGATAGGTGAAGCGCACCCAGAAGATGAGGAAGGCGACCAGCATGATCTTGGCGAAGAGCACCAGCGGCCCGAGGACGTCGGCCATGGTGCCCTCCACCCCCGGGATGGCCCATCCCCCCAGGAACAAGGTGGCTGCGATCCCGGCGAAGGCGAAGGCGGTCCCGAACTCCCCCATGAAGAAGAACAGGAAGCGGAAGCCGGAGTACTCGACCATGTAGCCGGCCACCAGCTCGCTCTCCGCCACCGGCATGTCGAAGGGTGTCTGGGTCAGCTCGGCCTGGGTGGCGACGAGGAAGAGCCCGAAGCCGACGAACTGGGTGAGGATGAGCGGGAGGCCGAAGCCCCCGAAGCCGAAGATCTCCGCCTCGGACTGGAAGCGGACGATGTCCTGGAGGCTCATGCTGCCGGCCTGGATGACGACCCCGACGACGGCCAGGACGAGGGGCAGCTCGTAGGCGATCAGCTGGGCGGCGGCCCGCAGGGCTCCCATGAGGGCGTACTTGTTGGCCGAGGCCCAGCCGGCCATGAGCACGCCGATGACCGACAGCGAGCTGACGGCCAGGGCGTAGAAGATGCCCACCGGGAGGTCGGCGACGACGAGGCGGGGCCCGGCGGGGATCACCAGGTAGATGAGGAAGGTGGAGATGAGGATGACGGCGGGGGCGGCCATGAAGACGCGCCGGTCAGCCTCGGCCGGGACGATGTCCTCCTTCTGGATGAACTTGATCCCGTCGCCGATGAGCTGGAACCAGCCGTGGAAGCCCCCGGGGTCCATGGGCCCGAGCCGGCTCTGCATGTGGCTCATCATCTTGAGCAGGAAGACATAGCCCAGGATGAGGGCGCCGGCAGGGATGATCGACAGGACCACCGCCGTCTTGATGGCGAGGATCAACCCCCAGGGGAGATCGAGGGCGATCACCGGTCGATGTCCCCGAGGATGAAGTACAGGCTGGCGAGGATGGTGATGATGTCGGGAACGTAGACGCCCCGGAGCAGCCAGGGGAGGATCGAGACGTTCGAGAAGCTGGCCGAGCGGATCTTCACCCGGAACGGTCCGGTCGCCCCCTTGGAGATGATGTAGTAGCCCATCTCCCCCAGCGGGTTCTCGGTGTTCACCCAGACCTCGCCCTCGGGCACCTTGATGATGCGGGGCACCTTGGCCATGACCGGGCCGGCAGGGAGCCCGTCGAGCATCTGGAGCACCATGCGGGCCGATTCCCGCGTCTCCTGCATCCGGACCCAGTAGCGGGCGTAGGAGTCGCCGTCGGGGTGGGTCCAGACCTTCCAGTCGAGGTCGCGGTAGACGAGGTACGGATTGCCGTCCCGCCGGAGGTCCCAGTCCACCCCGGAGGCCCGCAGGTTGGAGCCGGACACCCCGTAGGCGGAACCCACCGAGGCGGGGATGACGCCGATGCCCCGGGTGCGCACCTCGTAGATCTCGTTGCCGACGAGGAGCTCCTCGAAGGTGTCGACCGACTCGTAGACCTTGCGGATGACCCGGCGGGTGTCGTCGATCCAGCCCTGGGGCAGGTCGATCTTGATGCCGCCGATGCGGTTGAAGTTGGGGTGGAAGCGCCCCCCGGTGACCGCCTCGATGAGGTTGAGCACGTGCTCGCGGTCACGGAAGCCGTAGAAGACCGGGGTGAGGGCCCCCACCTGCACGCCCATCTCCCCGAGGAAGAGGAGGAAGGTGGCGATGCGGGAGAGCTCGGTGAGGACGGTGCGGATGTACTGGGCCCGGGGGGGCGCCTCGATGCCCATGAGGAGCTCGGCCCCGTGGATGAAGGGCACCTCGTTGGCGAAGCTGGAGAGCCAGTCGATCCGGTTGATGAGGGTCGTGACCTGGGGGTAGGTCCGGAACTCGGTCAGCTTCTCGTAGCCCCGGTGCATGTAGCCGATCACGGGGTCGGCGGAGACCACCCGCTCGCCGTCGAGCTTGACCACCACCCGGAGCGTCCCGTGGGTGGCGGGGTGCTGGGGCCCGATGTTGAGGACCATGCCCTCGGTCTCGAGCTCCACGTTGACGCGGGCGTCGGCCAGGTGCTTCTGGACGAAGGCCCCTGCGTTTTCTGGAAGACCAGGCCGGAAGTCGACCGTCAGTCCGCCCCTCCGGTCTCCGTATCCTCCGCCGCGGCCTCCTCGCCGGGCATGGGCTCGACGTCGACCAGGCCCGGCCAGGGCTTGATCTCCCGGGCCAGGAGGGGAAAGTCCTTCCGGAGCGGGTGGCCCTCGAACTCGGCGGGCAGGTACAGATGGCGCATGCCGGGGTGGCCGTCGAAGTCGACGCCGAACATCTCCCAGCACTCCCGCTCGTGCCAGTCGGCGCCCGGATAGACCGGGACCCAGGAAGCGGCCCGGGGCGCGGCTTCGTCGAGGTCGGTCTTGAAGGTGACGCCGTGGTGGCGGGTGGTGGACGACACCCGGGCCAGGAGCTGGAACCGCCCGGTGGAGCCGGCGACGCCGAAGGTCATCTCCGTGGGCTGGACGGGAGCCGACGTGTCGCCCTCGGCGTCGCCGCCGGGGCGGGGGGCGGGCGCCCAGTCCACGCCGGACACGAAGGAGAGGTAGTCGCAGGCGAGGCGGTCCCGGGCGACCTCGGCGGCGCGCCGCCAGGCGTCGGGCTCGACCCGGACGACGAGGTCGCCGAAGGTGTGGCCGGACTCCACGATGGCGTCGCCGAGCTCGGCCTCGAGACGGCGGAGCAACTCGGCCGCCTCCTCGGGCATGGGCGCGGGCGGCTCGGGTTCCGGCTCGGCCGGGGCTTCCGCCGGGGCCTCGGCCTCCGCTACAGGCTCGGCCGCGGCTTCCGGCTCGGCCGGGGCCTCAGCCTCGGCTACAGGCTCGGCGGAGGCTTCAGGCTCGGCGGAGGCTTCCAACTCAGTTGAGGGCTCGGCCTCGGGCTCCGGCTCGGCGGAAGCTTCGGGCTCAGAGGAGGCTTCAGGCTCGGCCGGGGTCTGCGCCTCGGCCGGCGGCTCCGGCTCGGCTGCGGGCTCCGGCTGGGACTCGGAGGCCGGCGTCTGCTCGTCCGTCACGGACCCGTCAGCCCCCCACCACGATGGGCTCGCCCCGCCAGCGCTCCGCCATGTCCTCGTTCTGGATCCGCTGCTGGAGGAGGATCACGCCTTCCAGCAGGGCCTCGGGCCGGGGTGGACAGCCGGGGACGTAGACGTCGACGGGGATGACCTGGTCGATGCCCTTGGTCACGGAGTACGAGTCCCAGTACGGCCCGCCACAGTTGGCGCAGCTGCCCATGGAGATCACGTACTTCGGATCGGGCATCTGTTCCCACAGGCGCCGTACGGCGGGAGCCATCTTGTCGGTCACGGTACCGGAGATGACGATCAGGTCAGCCTGGCGCGGACTGGCCGGGAAGGGGATCACGCCCAGGCGCATCATGTCGTAGCGGGGGCTGGCGAGCGCCGCCCCCATCTCGATGGCGCAACAGGCGAGACCCCACTGGTACATCCACAGGGAGTACTTGCGGCTGTAGTTGAGCAGCCAGGTCAGCGGCTTGGGGATCTTGCCCTTCTCCACTAGGCCCACCGCAGCACCCCCTTTCGCCAGGCGTAGAGCAGTCCGAGGGCCAGGATGACGATGAACACGATCATCTCGACCAGGCCGAACACTCCGAGGGACTCGAGCCGGACGGCCCAAGGGAAGATGAATACCGCTTCCACGTCGAACATCACGAACAGCAGCGCGTAGAGGTAGTAGCGGACGTGGGCCTGGCCCCAGCCGCCAAGGGGGTCGACCCCCGACTCGTAGGTGATCAATTTCTGGGGTTGGGGCCGGGTGGGCCGCAGCAGCCGCCCGACGCCGAGCATGAGACCGACCATCCCGACGGCCGCGGCCATCAACACCGCCACCGCGAAGTAGGCCTGGAAGTAGCTCGCCGCCAGGATGCACCCGGACTGGAAAGCAGTCGGCACGTGCGCGCCCCCCGTGCGGGAACCAGTCGACGACGCCGCGGAGTATACGTGAGAATTTTCACATTCCCGGAACTCGACCGGCCTCCGGGAGGTCCCTCTCCGGGACAGGATGAAGTTTCCCCCCAGGTCCGTACGAATTCGCCCGGTTGCCCGGAAGTTTCACCGGCAAACCGCCGAGCATTGAGACAGGGACCGTTCACCGCCACATCGAAATGAGTAGCCACAGAGAGTGAGAGAGGCTCAACGATGAGCGTCCGGGGCCCACAATGACGCTGGTATTCAACCGATCCGGGGTCCGAGGAGACCACCGGGTACGGACCGCGTTCGTGCTGTCCGGGGGTGGGAACCACGGCTCCGCCCAGGTGGGCATGCTCCGGGCCCTCATCGAACGGGGCATCTACCCCGACGTGATGATCGGGACCTCGGCCGGTGCCCTCAACGGCAGCGCCATCGCCGCCAACCCCACGGCGCCGGGCATCGACCACCTGACCGGGGTGTGGACCGCGCTGCGGACCGAGGACATCTTCCCCGGCGGCCGCCTGGGCCGGGCCTGGAGCCTCCTGTCCGGCGGCGACCACCTCTACTCCAACCAGGGCCTGGCCGGTCTCATCGACCGCATGGCGCCCGCCCACTGGTTCGATGAGCTGGTCATCCCGCTGCGGGTGATCACCACCGACCTCGCCACCGGCGAGGAGGTCGTCCTCGCCTCCGGACCGCTCAAGCCCGCCCTGCTGGCCTCGGCCGCGCTGCCCGGCTCCTTCCCGCCGGTCCTCCACGATCACCGCACCCTGGTCGACGGCGGAGTGGTGGACAACGTGCCCCTGTCCCACGCGCTCGCCGGGCCCGTGGACCGGATCTACGTGCTCAACGTCTCCGGGGGGGTGGCGGACAGCCCGGTCAAGAACCCGCTCGACGTGGTGTTGAAGGCGTTCACCATCGCCCGCAACCTGCGCTTCGAACGCGAGCTGGCCACCGCCCCGCCCCAGATCGAGATCGTCGTGCTCCCCCGGCCGGCCGATGGTCGTTCCCCGTTCGACTTCGCCGGCGCCGACACCATCATCGACGAGGCCTACGCCCTGGCGGCGCGCTTCCTCGACGCCCGGATGAGCATCAGCGAGCGGCCCCGGCGCCGCTTCCGCCGGGCCGTGGTGGCCTGAGCCGGGCGCGGGCTGCAAACCGCCTGCAACATCCCGGGGGACACTGGCCGGGTGATGACCCGTCCCACCGCGGAGGCCGCCATGGAGGACCCCGTCGAGCGCCTGCTGGCCACCATCGAAG
>JBOGFO010000253.1:0-2257 GCA_050743445.1 Acidimicrobiia bacterium | reverse complement strand
GACGCCGAGTTCCACGGCTCCACCGGGGGCGTGGCGCTCAACCAGCCGATCGTGGGCATGGCCGCCACCCCCACCGGCGACGGCTACTGGCTCATCGCCTCCGACGGCGGCATCTTCACCTTCGGCGACGCCGAGTTCCACGGCTCCACCGGCGGCCTCGCCCTCAACCGGCCCATCACGGGCATGGCTCCCACGAAGAAGGGCGACGGCTACTGGCTCCTGGCCGAGGACGGCGGGATCTTCACCTTCGGCGACGCCGAGTTCCACGGCTCGCTGCCCGGCAGCGGCCTGTGCGCCACCGAATCGCCGGCCGCCCGCCTCGTGGCCAGCGCCACCGGCGGCGGCTACTGGGTGGCCACCGCCGACGGGGCCGTGACCCCCTTCGGCGACGCCGTCGACCTCGGGTCCCGTATGCGCCTGGGCCTGCCCGCCGGGCCACCGGTCCTCGACCTGGTGATGATCCCGCCGACGACCACCACGACAACGACCACCACCATGCGGCCGACGACCACGACCCGGCCCCGCAACACCACCACCACGACCGAGCCCGACGACACGACCACCACCACCCGCCGCCGCCGCTCCCGCTAACTAACCGCGATCGCGCGTTAACCAAAACCGCCTGGGAGCCGGGTTCGGCTAACGCGCGATGCCGAGGGGTGCGCCTTGCATGCCGTCGTGTGGTTCATGTTGGGTGCTTGCGGGGAAAGTGCACGTCCCACGTGCACTTTCCCCGCAAAGCCCGATCTGGCGCCGGAACCCGCAGGCCGACCACCCCCACCCCTACGCTGCCCGTCCGTGATCCTGGTGGACCTGCAGCGGGTGGCGGCACGACGGCCCGACCGGGCGCTCTTCGAGGACCTCTCGCTCACCATCTCGACGGGCGACCGGCTCGGGGTGGTGGGTCGCAACGGCTCGGGCAAGTCCACGTTGCTGCGGGTCCTGGCCGGCGAGGGCACACCCGAGGCCGGGGCCGTCCGCCGGGGCCGGGGCGTGCGCATCGGGTTCCTCCCCCAGGATCCCCGGCTGCCCCCGGGCACGGTGGGCGAGGTCGTGGGCTCCAGCTGGGAAGCGGCCGCCATCCTCCAGCGCCTGGGGATGGGGGCGCTGGCCGACGCCGACGTGGCCACCCTCTCGGGCGGGCAGGCCAAGCGGACCGCGCTGGCCCGGCTCCTGGTCGAGGAGGTCGACCTCCTGATCCTCGACGAGCCCACCAACCACCTCGACGTCGACGCCATCGCCTGGCTGGAGGAGCGCCTGGCCCGGTTCCGGGGCGGCCTCGTGGTCGTCACCCACGACCGCCACGTTCTCGACCGGGTCAGCACCCGCATCCTGGAGCTCGACCGGGGCCGGGGCTACGTGCATGACACCGGCTACGCCGGCTACCTCGACGCCCGGGTCCAGCGGGCCGAGCGGGAGGCGACGGCCGAGGCCGTCCGGCGCAACCTGGCCCGCGACGAGCTCGCCTGGCTGCGGCGGGGGGCACCCGCCCGCACCCGGAAACCCAAGGCCCGCATCGCCTCGGCCACCGCCATCGTCGAAGGCGGCCCGCCGGCCCCGGACCGGGCCGGGAACCTGGAGCTGGGGGCCGCCGGGTCGGGAACACCCCGGCTCGGCACCAAGGTCATCCAGTTCGGCGGGGTGGGGCACCGCTTCGGCGACGGGCCCTGGCTCTTCCGCGGCCTCGACCTCGACCTCGACCCGGGCGGCCGCCTCGGCGTGGTCGGCGCCAACGGGACGGGGAAGTCGACCCTGCTCGACATCCTCGCCGGCCGCCGGAACGCGGTGGAAGGGACGGTCGACTCCGGCCCCACCGTGCGGCTGGGCTACTTCGACCAGCGGGGCGCCGACCTCGATCCCGCCCAGCGGGTGCGCGCCGCCGTGGCCGGGAACCCGGGGCGCGGGGTGTCCCCGCAGTCGACAGCCGAGCCGACGTGGGAGCAGGTCCGGCTCATGGAGCGGTTCTGGTTCAACGACGACGCCCAGTGGGCTCCCATCGGCACCCTCTCGGGCGGTGAGCGCCGCCGCCTCCAGCTCCTGCTGGTGCTCACGGCGATGCCCAACGTGATGCTCCTCGACGAGCCCACCAACGACCTCGATCTCGACACCCTCCGGGCTCTGGAGGATCACCTGGAGACCTGGCCCGGGACGCTGGTGGTGGTGAGCCACGACCGGGCGTTCCTGGAGCGGACGGTGGAAGACGTGATCGTCCTCGACGGCCAGGGCCGCGCCCGCCGGCCCCCGGGCGGGTACGCCG
>JBOGFO010000252.1:0-5733 GCA_050743445.1 Acidimicrobiia bacterium | reverse complement strand
CTGGGAGGGCCCGGCGGGCAGCACCGGCAAGCCGCCGTGGCGGGCCCGCAAGGAGGCGTACATCGCCCACCTCGACGAGCTGGGCCCCGGCCACCCGGCCCTGCTCGTCTCCTGCGCCGACAAGCTCCACAACGCCCGGGCCATCCGGGCCGACCTGCGCCAGCACGGCCTGTCGGTGTGGGACCGCTTCAGCCAGCCCGCCCCCGAGCAGGGCTGGTACTACCGCAGTCTGGTGGCCACCTTCTCCCGCCTGATGCCCGGCCCGCTCAGTGACGAGCTGCGTCGCACGGTGCAGGACATCCTCCGCATCGACCGGGCCCTCAACTGACCCTGGCGGATGACCGGCTGACCCTGGCGCTCAGCCGTCGATCGTCACCCGCGAGAAGATGTCGTAGCCGAGCTGGGCCGGGAAGTTGCCGACGTCGACCGTCCCCGAACCGGCCCAGGCGACCGTCCGGCCGGCGTAGCCACCGCCCGTGCCCTGGGCCGTCTTCGTCCCCGGGCGGCTGCCCACGAGGAGGAAGCCGGGGTGCTGGGGATCGGGCAGGCCGCTCCATTGGGCGTGGTTCACGATCTCGCCGCCGGCCACCCGCAACGTGGTGACCACGTCGAAGACGACGCACGGCGGCGGAGCGGACGACGAGCAGGTGATCTCGTCATGGAGTTCGCCGAGGCGCTCCCCGCTCTTGATGTCGAACACGTCGACCGTGTAGGCGACCTTGCCCGCCTCGGTGGGTTCGCTGTTCGCCACCCCTGACACGTGCATGGCGATCACCTCGGCGCCGCCGCCCTGGGCGCCGACGGGCAGAGCCGCACCTCCGGCCACCACCGCCACCAGCACGACCGCCGCACCCAGCGTCGACCTCATCGTCGTCCGCATCGCTCCCCCTCGATTCCTTGCCCGTATCGAGGGTACCGCCGGGTAGGGTCCGGGCCCATGGCGGGCACCTGCACCCATCTCGACACCATCGCCACCGTCGACCCGTCGGGCGACGGCTGCGAGGACTGCCTTCGGACCGGCGGCCGCTGGGTCCACCTGCGGATGTGCCAGGCCTGCGGCCACGTCGGCTGTTGCGACCAGTCGCCAGGCCGTCACGCCACCGGCCACTGGCACGCCACCCAGCACCCAATCATCCGGTCCTACGAGCCGGGCGAGGAGTGGTTCTGGTGCTACCCCGACGAGATCGGCTTCGAGCTCGACGGGGCCCCGCCGGCGCTGTCGCACCCGTAGCCGGCCACTCCGGCCGGCCGCCCCACCCGGCCGACCCCCGCCGGGATCAGGCGGGCGGCGGTGACCAGTGGGCGCACTCCAGGCCGATCTCGGCCATGAGCTGCTCCTCGGCGCTGCTGGCCTTGCGGTCGGTGAGCAGGTAGTCGGGCGGGAGCCGGTTGAGCAGCCCGGAGGCGGCGCAGCGGGCCTTCTCGGGGCCGGAACCCATGTCGATGAAGGCGAGGACCATGTCCGCCCGGACCAGGGGCAGGCTCTGGGCCTGCATCAGCCGGGGCTCGCCGATCCGGAAGTCGACGCCGGGGTCGCAGGCCTCGAAGGCAACCGTGCCATCGGCGTTCGAGGTGGAAGCCACCCCGGGGGGCATGGCCTTCACCCAGGCGTCGAGGGCACCGGCCAACTCGGCGGTGTCGGCTTCGTCGTCGCCCCGGAACGCCGCCCGGGTGCACATGCGCCCGTCCCGCTCGAAGTCGACGATGGCGTCGCCGCTCCAGCCGTCGGCGGCCCGGAACGCCTGGGCGACGTCGAGGCGCTGGGCGAGCATGAGGAACAGGCCGAACGCCCCGAAGGTGTCCGGCTCGCCGATCTGGCTCTCGCCCGACCGGAGCTTGGGGACCGGGACGGTGACCGCCATGTCCCCGTCGACGTAGCTGAACGGA
The DNA here is from genome assembly GCA_050743445.1 of Acidimicrobiia bacterium. GTDB lineage: Bacteria > Actinomycetota > Acidimicrobiia > IMCC26256 > BP-133 > CAWBJP01. The sequence continues at coordinate 3,846 of JBOGFO010000252.1, read as the reverse complement.
TCGAGCAGGTGCTCGTCGCTCGCCGGCGGGCGCTCCAGGGCCCGGTCGATGGCCGGGTTGCCGCCCAGGGCGGCGAGGACGTCGACGAAAGCTCCGCCCAGGTTGTAGGGGGCCCCGCCGAGCACGAGCATGACCTCGGGGATGCCGCTGAAGTCGGCGGCCTCGAAGCCGGCGTTGGCCTGGGCCTCGTAGGCGGCCAGTCCGGCTTCGTCGAGCTGGTCGAGCCAGTGGCCTTCGACGCGGTTGGCGTCGCCTTCGACCACCGCCCGGAGCCAGTTCTGGGGATCGTCGGCGATGCGGTCGAGATCGAAGTGCTGGTCCTGGAGCGTGTGGGTGAGCTCGTGCACCAGCGTGGTCTTCACGTGCTCGTTGAGCTCGGTGCCCCGGACCGTGATCCGGTCGGTCTCGGCGCTGTAGTAGGCCAGGGTGCCCTCGGCACTGGACTGGTTGGAGGAGGCCAGGAGGTCGACGTCACCCTCCATCAGCCCGACGGCCCGCATGAGGGCGACGGACTGGCGCATCTCCTCGCGCTCCTCGTCGGTGACCTCGGCTTCGTCGACGACCATGGTCTCCTTGAACGCCTCGGGCTCGAGGAAGTCGACGAAGACCGGCTCCTTGAACTTGAGCTCCCGGTCCTTCTCCACGAAGGCGACGAGGTCGGCGATGCGGGGGTCCCAGGCGGCGGGGTGCGGCGGCTTGGGCTCGGCCGCCGTCGGCTGCTCCTCGGCGCCCCTCCCCGCCTGCGCCACCCCGACGCCGGCGATGAGCAGGACGGTGACCACGGCGGCGGTCACCTGCCGGACCGTGCGCCGGGCGGGCACGGGGGCTTCGGCTTCCGCCTCCTCGGGGGTCTCCGACCCGGTGTCGAGGCGGACCCAGGGGCAGCGATCGGCGTCGGTGGCCCCGAAGTCGGCGAAGGACACCGGGACCTCGGCGGCGGTGGCCGTCCCGGGGACGCTCACCACGAACGGGGCACCGGTGAGCGCCACCAGGCCTCCGGGGGGCAGCGACAGGGGCGGGTGGCCGCCGGTGTGGAGGACGATCCAGCGCTCGGAGACGTTGCTCAGGACCCAGGTGCCCTCGGTGAAGCGCAGGACGACCGCCCGGAGCGGGAGCCCGCCTTCGGGGGTCTCGATGTCGACGTCGCAGAAGCGGTGGGCGCCGATGCTCACCGTCTTGCCCACGGCGAAGGTCCGGGGCTGCCCGTCGACGTGGAGAGTCAGTCCCTCCCCGGTGGTGGCGTTCATCAAGAGACAACTGCTCCACGTTCAAGATTCGATGAACCTGGAATCGGTCGGCAGATGAGCGGCCTGAACGCCGAGGTGTGGCATGTGGGGGATTCGTTAAGAATTGATGGCTTTCGTCACCACTCCCCGATGGATCGGGCCGAACAGTGCATACTCACCGTGATGTCCGATTTCGCCGTCCCTGACGCCAATCCGTCCATCGATGCGCTCCTCGATCTCGCCGCCGGCGTCGATTTCCTCATCCGCGCCCGGCACCAGCCCCAGGCCGCCCTGGCCGCCGACCAGCTGGCCCTGTGGCTGCTGAACCACTACCGGGAGCTGCAGACCGCCCGGGACGTCATGGCGCCCGATCACGCCGACATGCTGGCCCGCAAGGTGATCATCGCCATCGTGGAGGCGAAGTCGCTGGCCGGTAATGCCCGGGCCGGGCGGGCACCCGACATCTCCCGCCTGCGGTCGCTCGTCCAGGACCTCCACCGGGCCCAGGTCGCCTCGACCAACTGAGGCTCCGAAGCCCTGGGCAGACCGGCGATTCCAGCCGGTAGGGTCCGGGCATGAGCGATCGCACCATCGCCTGCCTCGTTTACGACGACATGACGCTGCTCGACCTGGTCGGGCCGCTCCAGGTCCTCAAGCCCCTCGAGATGGTCGGCCCCTACCGGGTGGTCACGGTCGGGCGCCGGGCCGGGGCGGCGGTCACCACCGACGCCGGGTTATCGGTCGTACCGGGGCTGAGCTTCGACGACGTGCCCGAGCCGTGGGCGGTCCTCGTCCCGGGCGGCATGCTGGGCCCGATCCGGGCCATGGTCGACGAGCGGCTCATGGCCTGGTTGCGCCGGGCGGCCGCCGAGGCGGAGCTGGTGACCTCGGTGTGCACCGGGGCGCTGATCCTGGCCGCCGCCGGCCTGCTCGAGGGCCGGAAGGCGACCACCCACTGGAGCTTTCTCGAGGCCCTGGCCCGGTTCGGGGCGCAGCCCACGCGGGGGCGCTGGGTGCAGGACGGCAAGGTGATCACCGCCGCCGGCGTGTCGGCCGGCATCGACATGGCGCTCGCCCTCGTCGCCCAGCTGGCCGGGGAGCCGACCGCCCGCATGATCCAGGTGATGATCGAGTACGACCCGGAGCCGCCGCTCGGGCCCATCGACTGGGACGAGTTCGACCCCGGGGTGCTGTCCGGCCTGGCCGACGTGGCCGGCGCCGGGAAGATCCCCGACATCCTGGCCGACCGGCCCGACCTGCTGGAGAAGCTGACGCTCCGCTAGGTCTCCTACGCTTCGGGGGCCGCTCGCCGGCGGTGGTCGGTCAGGGCGACGACGGTGTCGGCGTCTGCCGGGTCGGCGGCCGGGCCGTAGGTCGCCACCAGCACACCCCGGCACCCGCAGGACACGCACCGGACCCCGGCCACGATGGCCTCGTCGGCCGGGTCCGACTCCCCCTCCAGGCGGAAGATCTCGAGGATCTCGATGGTCGCCGCCGGCATGGTGGCGCCGCAGGTGTCGCACTTCACCGTGGGCTCGGCGCCGGGCACGACGTGGAAGCTGGAGGTGAAGCCGGCCGCCTCGAGGCTCTTGATGGCCCCGAGCATGGTCTGGCCATCGGTTGCGTCCGAATTCACACCCCGAAGCCTATGGCTCCCGGAGAACCCCGCCGGACCGGCGGTCAGCGGATACCGGAGTCGCAGCTCATGTCGGCATAGCTGAAGCGGTTCGCCTCGACGAGCACGTCGACCGCCTGGCAGCCGCTGCCGGGACCGATGGAGACGTAGTCGTCGGCCACCAGCCGGTACTTGCCGGGCGGGGCGAGGATGCGGAAGTTGCCGTCGGAGTTGGACCGGCCCTGGGCCACAACGGTCCCGTCGCCGCGCTCCAGGCGCAGTGAGGTCTCGACCGGCCAGTCGGGCGGGCAGGGGTAGCCGGACTGCTCGACCGGACAGGTGGGGCCGGCGTGGACGTGGCCCTCGACCCCGGAACCGGACGGGCAGGGGGCGAACGACCCGGCGGCGTTTCCGCCGTCCCCCGGATAGCTGCACGGCGGCGAGCACCGCTGGTCGGAGGGGGTGGCCGACGGGCAAAGCGGCGGGCAGGGGTACTTCGTGCAGCAGGAGTTGGGCGCCTCGCACGGCGGCGGCGGGCAGTGCGGCGACGACTGGTTGGCCGGGCCGGCGGAGGGCGCCGGGTCCGGCTGCGGCTCGGCTCCGCACGGCGGCGGGCACGACGCCGGCCAGATCAGGGTCTGGGGCGAGCCGGGGGGAGCGGGGGCGGGCTCCGGCTGGGGCTGGTTACACGGCGGCGGGCACGACACCGGATACGGATACGGATACGACTGCGCCTGGTACGAGCACGGCGGCGGGCACGACACCGGATACGGGTACGACTGCACCTGGTACGAGCACGGCGGGCACGAGGAGCTCACCGGAGCGTCGGCCCCGCCCCGGTTGGGACACGGCGGCGGCGGGCAGGACGGCGGCGGCGGGGAAGCCGGCTGCGGCGGCACCGGGGCGACGGACACGGGCGGCGACGAAACGTTCCCGGACGGCCCGGAACCGGGCACGGTCATCGGGCCGGACCCGGGAGAACCCGAGCCCGCTCCGGGCGGCGCC
>JBOGFO010000251.1:0-11831 GCA_050743445.1 Acidimicrobiia bacterium | reverse complement strand
GGCCGCGCCGGCGGCGGCCAGCGCCGACACCAGGCCGGCCACGCGTTCCAGCGGCGGGCCGACCGCACCGGCCAGGGCGGTCAGATCGAGGCCATGGGCGGCGACGTGGGTCGGGTTCAGCAGCTCGTGCACCGCGGCCATGACGTCCCGGCCGGCAGCGCGGATCTCCTCCAGGGGAGCCAGCAGCTCGTCGGCCGCCCCGGGATCGCCGGACTCGGCCGCCTCCTCGAGCAGCAGCTCTCCGTAGCCCACGATGTGGTTGACCTGTGTGCCCAGCTCGTGGCGCAGGAACGCCACCGGGTCCTCATCCGGTTCTTGGAGGAGACCCGCGCCCGAACTCACGGAGATTCGCCCCGGCCCAGGAGAGCTTCCACCTTGGCCATCAGGCCGGGGAAGTCCACCGGCTTCGTGTCGTAGTCGTCGCAACCGGCCTCGAGCGCCCGCTGGCGGTCACCGGACATGGCGTGGGCGGTGAGCGCGATCACCGGGATGCCCGCCGTGGCCGTGTCGGCCTTGATCCGGCGCGTCGCCTCCCACCCGTCGAGTACCGGAAGGCTCATGTCCATGAGGATGAGGTCGGGCTTCTGGGAGCCGGCACTGGCGACGGCCTCCTCGCCGTCGACGGCCACGATGACCTCATGCCCCTTCCGTTCCAGGCGCCGGGCCAGCATGTCCCGGTTCATCTCGTTGTCTTCCACCAGCAGGATCCTGGCCACTCAGATCTTCCCTCGCTCCCGCCACTTGTCGTAGATGGGTGTGACCCGGGCCTCGGCCGCGGCCACCGCCTCTTCCGGGGTCATCTCCCCCCGGGCGGCCGCCGCGAACATGGCGGTGATCACGTCCTGGTTGAACACCTCAATGATGGCGGCGTTGCTGGGGCCGGGGGAGCCGATGTTGGTCGACCACTTTGTTGCGTCGGCCAGGAAGGCGTACTTGTCGTCGGGCACCGAGTGCTCGTCCTTCGTCACCAGTTGGGCCAGGTCGGGCACCGACCCGGGAAACGCCGGGAGGTTATAGAACTCGCTGCGCACGAACGCCTCGCGGTATCCCAGTGACAGGTCGACGAGGAACTGCTGGGCCAGCTCCTGCTGGGTGCTGAAGTTCCAGATGGCGTAGACGTGGGTGACGTAGACGCCCAGGGGCTGGTCCGGCCCGGTGGGACCGCTGGGGACGGGGCTGAGCTGAATCGAACGGGCGAGCTCGGCGTTCTCCTTCTCCGCCGCCCGGATGGCGGAGATGGCGTTGACGACCATGGAGCCGCGACCGGTGGTGAGGTAACGGTTGTTGGAGTAGGCGTCCCACACGAACACTTCGTCGGTCACACCTGAGCGGAACAGCTCGGCCCCGAACTTCACCGCCTCCACGGTCGCCGGGCGGTCGATGACGACCTGGGCCTCCTCGTCCTGGACCGAGGCGCCGAAGGCGTGCATCAGGCCGAGGAGGGTGTAGCTGGAATCGGCGTCCTCGGAGTAGCCGATGCCGAGCGGAAAGCCCAGGGCCTCCAGCCCGGGGCCGGCCCGGCGCACGTCCTCCCACGTCGTCGGGCGCAGCCCGGGCTCGACCTGGTCCCACAGGTCCGACCGGTAGTGCGAGACGTTGGCCACCCAGGAGTCGGCGAAGCCGAAGTACTTGTTGGTCTTCGGGTTGTGGATGCTCCGCTCGACCAGCGGCGTCATCGGGCCGATCTTGGCCTCGACCTCCTCCACGATCCCCCGGTGGTCGATGACCTTGTCCTCGATGCCCGGAGGGGGATCGACGAACCCGAAGATGTCATGGCCGAAACCCGCCTCCGCCTCGGCGTCGCCCCGGGCCGGGATGTCGGCGAAGGGAATGTGGTCGACCTCGACGGAGATGTCGTGGTCCTCGCCCCAGCGCCGGGCGAAGTCGTCGTCGAACCACTCGTCGTAGGCGGGCACGAAGTGGCCCCACTGGGCGATGCGAAGGGCTTTGCCGTTGCCCGCCCCGCTCGACGCCGCCGTCTTCGCCTTCGTGCCCTCCGAGCTGCAGGCGGTACCGCCGAGGGCGGCACCGGCGCCGGCGAGGGCGGCGAGGCGCATGAACTCGCGGCGGCTCAGCATCAGATCTTCCCCCGCTCCCGCCACTTGTCGAAGATGGGCGTGACCCGGGCCTCGGCCATGGCCACCGCCTCCTCGGGGGTGGCCTCCCCCCGGACGGCGGCGGAGAACATGGCCGGGAGGATGTAGGTGTTGAACACCTCGTCGATTGCGCTGTTCGCCCACCCGGGATGGCCGATCTGGGCTGACCAGTCGCTGGCCCCGGCCAGGAGGGCGTACTTGTCGGCCGGCTGGGCCACCGTGTCGCTGCTTGTCAGCTGGGCCAGGTCATCCACGGCCCCGGGGAAGGCGGGAAGGTTGTAGAGCTCGCTCTTCAGCACCGCATCCCGGTAGGCGAGGGCGAGATCGACCAGGAACCTGCGGGCCAGTTCCTGGTTCTGGGCGAACTCCCACACGACGTAGATCCCGGTCAGGGTGCCCCCGTGCCGCCCGGCCGGGCCCGCCGGCGTCGGGAGGAGTGCCACCCGGGCGGCCAGCGCCGGATCCTGCTTCTCGATGGCCCGGAGAGCCGAGACGGGGTTGAGGATCATCGAGCCCTCGCCCCCGGCCAGGAACCGGTTGTTGGACGCGGGCTCCCAGGACAGCACCTCGTCGGTCATCGCCTGCTGGAAGAGCTCGACCCCGACCTTCACCGCCTCCACGGTGGCCGGCCGGTTGATGGTCACCGCCGCCGACTCGTCCTGCACGGAGGCGCCGTAGGCGAACATCAGCGAGACGCAGCTGAGGGTGGAGTCGATGTCCTGGGACAGTCCGATGCCGACCGGGTGCCCGTCGGCCTTCAGCCGGCGCCCGGCGGCCCGGACGTCGTCCCAGGTGTCCGGTCGCGCCCCCGCCGCACTCCACAGGTCGCTGCGGTAGGTGACGGGATTGGGGGCCCAGAACTCCGGGAAACCGACGTAGCGACGGCTCTTGGGGTCGAGCACGCTCCCTTCCATGATCGGGACCATCCGCCCGGTCTTGGCCTCGACTTCCTCGACGATCTCCCGGTGGTCGATGGCGGAGTCGGCGAAGGCCGCCGGCGAGGTCAGGAACCCGAAGATGTCGTGTCCCCGCTGGGCGGCCGCCTCGGCCGCCGCCCGCGATGGCACCTCAGGAAGCGAGATGTGGTCGACCGTGACGGCGACGTCGTTCTCCTCCCCCCACCGCTTGACGTATTCACCGTCGAACCAGGTGTCGTAGGCGGGAACGAAATGGGCCCACTGGGCGATCCGGAGCGTTCTGTTCTTGGTGGCGGCACGCGTGGTCGCCGTGGTCCGCTCCGGGCTGTCCGAGCCGCAGGCGGCACCGCCGAGGGCTGCGCCCGCGCCGGCCAGGGCGGCGAGACGGAGGAACTCCCGACGGCCGAGCTCAAGAGATCCTGCCATCAGATCTTTCCCCGCTCCCGCCACTTCTCAAAGACGGGCGCCGCCTCGGCTGCGGCCGTCTTCACGGCCTCCTCGGCGCTCAGATCGCCGCGGGCGGCGGCGGCGAACATCTTGGGCACCGTGAATTGGTAGAAGACCTCGTCGGTCGCGGCGCTGTCGTGGCCCGGGAACCCGATGTTCGTCGACCACTCCTCGGCGCCGGCCAAGAGGGCGTACTTCGAGGGCGGCTCCACCTGGTCGTCCACCGCGACGAGATCGGCCAGGTCGGGAACCGTCCCCGGGAAGGCGGGCAGGTTGTAGAAGCGGCTGCGGAGGAAGGCCTCACGGGCATTGAGCGCGAGGTCGACGAGGAACTGCTTGGCCGCCTCCTGGTTCCGGGCGAAGCGCCAGATCACGAAGGTGTTGACCACCGAGTTGACCCCGAGACGGCCCGCGGGTCCGCTCAGCGAAGGCGCCAGAGCGACCTGGGCGGCGAGCGCCCGGTCCTGGTCCTCGGCCCCCCGGATGGCGGAGATCGTGTTGAGGACGAGGGAGCTGGCGCCGGTGACCAGCGCCCGGTTGTTGGACGAGCTGTCCCAGTTGAAGACCGCCTCGCTCATCCCCGCCTGGTAGATCGCGGCGCCGACCTTCACGGCCTCGACCGTCTCTGGAGTGTCGAGGGCCAGGCGGCCTTGCTCGTCCTGGAGATGCGAGCCGTAGGCGGCCATGAGGCCGTGGAGGGAGAAGGCCGAGTCGTCGTCGGGCGACATCGCGATCCCCACCGGCTGTCCCAGCGCCTTGAGTTGCGGCGCCGCCTCCAGCACGTCGGCCCAGCTGGCCGGCGCCCCACCGGCCACCTCGTCCCACAGGTCGGACCGGTAGTGGACCGGGTTCGCCACCCAGTACTCGCCGAACGCGAAATACTTCCCCGTCCTCGGATTGAAGACGTTGCGCTCCATGATGGGCGCCATCTTCCCGACCTTGGCCTCGACCTCCTCGACGATCTCCCGGTGGTCGATGACGTCGTCCTCGAAGACCGGGGGCGGGGTGATGAAGGCGAAGAGGTCGTGGCCCTCCCCGGCGGCGACCTCGGCCGCCGCCCGCGGGCCCAGCTGCGCGTAGGGGATGTGGTCGACGACCACGTTGACCCCGTGCTCCTCGCCCCACCGGCGGGTGTACTCGTCGTCCCACCAGGCGTCGTATCGGGGGATGAAGTGGCTCCACAAGGCGATGCGAAGCGTCTTCTCACCGGCCTGGGTCTTCGGATCGGCCTCGGTATCCTGGCCGGCCGAGGTGCCACCGTCGGCGCCCGAACCCGCCTCGCCGCCGGAGCATCCAAACCCGCCAAGGGCCGCACCGGCGCCGGCCAGGGCGGCGAGGCGGAGGAAGTCCCGGCGGGTGGTCATCAGATCTTTCCCCGCTCACGCCACCGGTCGAAGATGGGGACCACCTGGGCCTCTGCCGCGGTCACCGCTTCTTCCGCGGTCAACTCGCCTCGAGCGGCGACGGCGAACATGCGGGAGACGACGTCCTGGCTGAACGTCTCCGTGACGGCGGCGTTGCTCGAACCCGGATGGCCCAGGTTGGTCGACCACCGGTTGGCACCGGCGAGCAGGGCGTACTTGTCGCTGGGCTCGGAGTGGTCGTCCTTCCCCACCAGGTCGGCCAGGTCGGGCACCGAACCCGGGAACGCGGGGAGGTTGTAGAACTCGCTGCGCAGGAAGGGCTCCCGATAGCCGAGGGCGAGGTCGACGAGGAACTGCTTGGCCAGCTCCTGCTGGGTGCTGAAGCTCCACACGGCGTAGATGTGGGTGATGTAGACGCCGCGGGGCTGGTCAGGTCCGGTCGGACCGGCGGGGGCGGGGCCCACAAGGATGGAGCGGGCCAGCTCGCGGTTCTCCTTCTCCGCCGCCCGGATGGCAGAGATGGCGTTGACGATCATGGACCCCCGCCCTGACGTCAGGTGGCGGTTGTTCGAGTAGGCGTCCCACGCGAAGACCTCATCGGTCAGGCCGGCCCGGAACAGCTCCGTCCCGAACCGCACCGCGTCCACCGTCGCCGGGCGGTTGATGACGACCTGGCCGGCCTCGTCCTGGATCGAGGCACCGAAGGCGTGCATCAGGCTGAGCAGGGAGTAGCTGGAGTCAGGGTCCTCGGAATAGCCGATCCCGAGAGGGTGGCCCTCGGTCTTCAGCCCGGGACCGGCCTCCAGGACGTCGTCCCAGGTCGCCGGGCGCAACCCAGGCTCGACCCCGTCCCACAGATCGGCGCGGTACTGGGCGGCGTTGGCCACCCACGAGTCGCAGAAGCCGAAGTACTTCCCCGTCTTGGGGTTGTGGGTGCTGCGCTCCGCCAACGGCGTCATCGGACCGACCTTGGCTTGCACCTCCTCGACGATCTCCCGGTGGTCGATGACCTTGTCCTCGTGGCTGGCGGGCGAGTCGACGAATCCGTAGATGTCGTGCCCGAAGCCGGCCGCCGCCTCGGCGTCACCCCGAGGCGAGATCTCGGCGAATGGAATGTGATCGACGATGACCTCGACGTCATGGTCGTTCCCCCAGCTCCGGGCAAAGTCGCTGTCGAACCAGGTGTCGTAGGCGGGCACGAAGTGGCCCCACTGTGCGATCCGAAGCGTCTCCCTGGCCCCGGTGGTGGTCTTCGCCGCCGCTGGGTCGTTACCGGCCTCCGAAGTGCAGGCGGCTCCCCCCAGGGCCGCGCCGGCGCCGGCCAGGGCGGCGAGGCGGAGGAAGTCGCGGCGGGTGGTCATCAGATCTTTCCGCGCTCCCGCCACTTGTCGAAGATGGGCCGCATCTGCGCTTCGGCGGCGGCCACCGCCTCGGTGGCCGTCATCTCCCCCTTGGCCGCGGCGGCGAACATCTGGGGGATGAGGTACTGGCTGACGACCTCGTCGATCGCCGCGTTGGTGGGGCCGGGGTGGCCGTGATTCGTCGACCACCGGCCGGCATCGGCCAGGAGGGCGTACTTGTCGCCCGCCTGCGCCACGGGGTCGTTGGCCAACAGCTCGCCCACGTCGGGCACCGTCCCCGGGAAGGCGGGCAGGTTGTAGAACTCGGAGCGGAGAAAGGCCTCCCGGTAGTTGAGGGCGTGATCGACGAGGAACTGCTTGGCCAGCTCCTGGTGCTCGGAGAACCGCCAGATCACGTTGACGTTCATGACCGAGTGCGGCCCGAGACGTGAAGCGGGGCCTTGAGGGATAGGAGCCAGGGCGATCTGGCCGGCCAGTCCGGGGTCCTGCTTCTCCACCGCCCGCATGGCGGAGACGGGATCGAGGATCAACGACGCCCGGCCCGAGGTGAGGAAGCGGTTGTCGGAGGCGCCATCCCAGGTGAAGACCTCGTCGGTCATCCCAGCCTGGAAGATGGCGGCGCCCATCCTCACCGCCTCCACCGTGGCCGGCCGGTTGATGGTGAGGTTGCCCTCCTCGTCCTGGATCGACGACCCGTAGGCGTGGAGGAGCGCCGGAAGGGTGAGGGCCGAGTCCAGGTCAGGAGATATCCCGATGCCGAGGGGATGACCCATGGCCTTGAGGCCCGGCCCGGCCCGCAGGAGCTCCTCCCAGGTGTCGGGTCGCCGGCCCGACCCCAGCTCCTCCCAGAGGTCGACCCGGTAGAGGACGAGGCTGGCGGCCCAGAAGTCGGGAACGCCGAAATACTTGTTGGTCCTGGGGTTCAGGACGCTCCGCTCGACGAAGGCAACCATCTTGCCCGCCTTGGCCTCGACCTCCTCGATGATCTCCCGGTGGTCGATGACATCGTCCTCGTAGACGGCCGATGGCAAGACGAAGCCGAAGATGTCATGGCCTCGCCCGGCGGCCACTTCGGCGTCGGCCAGGTTCCGGAGCTGGGCGAAGGGCAGGTGGTCCACCACCACCTGTACGTCGTGCTCCTCCCCCCAACGCTTGGTGAAGTCGCTGTCGAACCACTGGTCGTAGGCGGGGACGAAGTTGCCCCATTGGGCGATCCGCAGGGTCTGGCCGCCCCGGGTCGCGGCCTTCGCCGCGGACCTGGCGGGCTGAGTGCTCCCCGAGCTGCAGCCGAGACCCAGGCCGGCCGCGGCGAGGGTGGCGACGCCACCCAGGCGCAAGAACCCACGGCGATCGAGCCGCTCGGCCATGTCCCCTCCCCCGTCTCCGGCGAGGCTATCTCGCCGGCTGGGGGCTCAGCCTCCGTAGCGGTACGGATCTCTTACAGAAGATCCCTGGAAGGAGCCGCTGGTCAGCGCTTGGCCGCAACCTCGGCGAACGCCTCGGCGATGGTGAGCGGGCGGGCGGTACGGGCCTGGCGGTTGAGGCGGCCGAACGGGGTGCGGTCCCAGCTGCCGGCGTTCTGGCGGTCGGTGGTGCGCATGGCTCCTCCTCGAAGGCTGTGGTGTACCTCGAAGGATGGGGCCGGACGGCGTCGGCGTCGTTGGCGCCGCCGACGATGCTTGTGTGACCGCCGTGACAGTGGCGTCAGAGGGGCTGGAGCACGCCGTCCTGGTAGCGGGCCCGGCACAGGGAACGCTGGAGCTTGCCCGAAGAGGTCTTGGGCAGGGTCCCCGGCTCGACCAGGATCACCTCTTCGGGCGGGAGGCCGACCACGTCGCGGACCCGCCCCACCACCGCCTCGCGCAGCGCGTCGACGTCGCTCTGGCGGGACTCGGCCACGACCACGAGCGACTCCTTGCCCTTGCGGCCGTCGACGGCGAAGGCGATGACGTTCCCGGCCCGGACTCCCTCGACCGAGGCCACCGCCCGTTCCACGTCCTCGGGGTAGACGTTGCGCCCGCCGACGATGATGAGGTCCTTGATGCGCCCGCAGATGACGAGCTCGCCGTCCACCAGGTAGGCGAGGTCGCCGGAGCGGAGCCAGCCGTCGTGGAAGGTCGCCTCGGTGGCATCGGGCCGGCGGTAGTAGCCGGGCGTGACGGAGCTGCCCCGGATCTCGAGCTCGCCGACCTCCCGTTCCCGGCGCACCTGCCCGGACTGGGGGTCCACGACGCGGATCTCGAGGCCGGGAACGGGCCGACCCAGGAGCACCTGGTGCCGGGTGCCGGGCGAATCGGGGTCGGCCGGGGCCGCGTAGTGGTCGGTCTCGAGTACCCGCCGGTCGACCGGGTCGGTGCGCAGCCCCTGACCGGGGCGCGGGAAGGTGACGGCGATCGTCGCCTCGGCCATCCCGAAGGCGGGGAAGGCGGCCCCGGGGTGGAGACCCTGGGGGGCGCCGGCCTCGAGGAAGGTCTCGACCACACTCGGGTCGACCGCCTCGGCGCCATTGAGGGCGATCCGGCACCGGGACAGGTCGAGCGTCCCGGGGGCGAGACGGCGCAGGGCCCGGGTGGCGAGGGCATAGGAGAAGTTGGGCCCGGCGGTGGCGGTGGCCCCGTACTCCGACATCCACTCCATCCACCGGCCCGGGGAGGCCAGGAAGTCCTGGGGGGCGGCGAGGACGAAGTCGGCGCCGCTCGTCATGGCCGTCGACAGCAGCCCGATGAGCCCCATGTCGTGGTAGAGTGGCAGCCACCCGCAGAGCACGTCGTCGTCGGGATCGAGATTGGCGGCGGCGGCCAGGGCGTCGAGGTTGGCGCAGATGGTGGCGTGGGGCAGCATCACGCCCTTGGGATCCGCCGTCGAGCCGCTGGTGAACTGCAGCACGGCCAGGGCCGACGGGTCCTCCTTGGGCTCCTCGTAGGCCTTCCAGGACTCCCCGCCGGCCAGCTCGTCGAGCAGGGCGAGGGGAGGATCACCGGGTTCGGGCACCAGGAAGCCCGACAGGGCGGCGTCGGCGGCCACCAGCGTGGCGTCCGCGGCCCGGACCCGGGCCCGGGTCTGGGTGATGAACTCGTCGAGCCCACCCATCCGCATGGGGAGCGGCAGCACGACCACCGTGGCGCCAGCCAGCCAGGTCGCCTCGATGGCGGTGACCAGGTGCCGGGAGGTGGGACCGAGGAGGGCCACGTGGTCGCCCGGAGCGACCCCCCGGGCCTGCATACGGGCGGCCATGGCCCGGGCCTCCTGATGGAGGCGGGCCCACTCCACCCGCTCACCGGAGGTCACGAAAGTGATGGCTCCACCCCGCTCGGTGGCACGGGCCAGGCGCGTCGGCAGGTAGCTCACGACACCTCCGACCTCCCCGCCCCGGCTCGGGTTACCCACCGGAAACCTCCGTTCACTGTCACAGGTGGTCTTTAGGGTACGTACATGACGTCACCCCTTGCCTACCCCGGCTCCCAGGAAGATCTCGCGGCGGCCAAGGCCCGCCACCCCGCCGGGCGCCTCCTCACCTCCCGGGAGCGCCTTTCCTTCCCCGACGCGGTTGCCCTTCTCACCGGTTCGTGGCGGGTCAACGACCCCGTCGGTTTCGCGGCGACGATGGCCTCCGCCGCCACCATCGCCGGCCATCAGGTCGTCGACCTCTCGGTGTCCGTCGGGATGCACCTGGTCGACGCTCTCGCGGGCATCGGAAGGCGGCCGGACCTGGCGCAGTGGTGGGTGTCGGGTTCGGCGGCCGGCCAGCTCGTCGTCGAGGCCCGGGCCGAGGCGCCGGCTGGTCCGGACGGGGCCGAGGTCTTCGTCCTGGCCCACCTCGTCGAGCCAATGCACCCGGGGAGCGTTCCCGTCGACCACTCCTGGGTCGTGGTCGTGGTGGGCGACGGATCCGGCGGTGTGGCCGCGGTCACCCGGGCAATGCTCGCCTGTCCCCGCCGGCCCCGCTGCTGCCCACCGCCCGTCAGCGACGTCCGCTTCTCCCTCGCCGCTCTCAAGGCGCGCCTCCTCTCCCCCGCGCTCGAGGCCGAAGATGCCTCCACCCGCGAGCCGGCCGCCGTCCTCTCCCTCCCTCGCCGAGGGGACACGACGGCGCGTACCATGAGAGGTGATGTCCTTGTCCGGTGAGATCATCACGGCGTTCGTCGCTGCCATCGGGACCATTGCCACCACCGTTGGCCTGGTCGCCTACCTGCTCCGCGACATGAGTGCCGGCATACACAAGATCCGCTCGGATCTCTCCGACCTGCGCACCGAAGTCCGTGGCGACATCTCCGACCTGCGTACCGAAGTCCTTGGCGACATCTCTGAGCTGCGTACCGAAGTCCGATCCGACATCTCTGGGCTGCGCACCGAAGTCCGATCCGACATCTCCGACCTGCGCACCGAAGTCCGTGGCGACATCTCTGAGCTGCGCACCGAAGTCCGCGGTGACCTCTCGGATGTCCGGGCCGAGATACGCCAGGTACTCGTCGAGCTCTTGCACCACGTACAAACCGGCCACGGAATGCCGCCGCCCCACGCCGCCTGAGTCCGGGCCACAGTAAGGGCCGTCGCGGTGGTGGCCCCTAAGCTCTTTGCGCCCGGCCCGGTCCGCCACCGCAACCCTTGGGGGTACCCATGACACCTGCCGACGCCGCCACCGTCCTTCAGTTGTCCGACCTCGCCGGCCATGTCGGCAAGCACCTCGGCCACAGCGACTGGCACCTCGTCGACCAGGACACGATCAACCGCTTCGCCGACGCCACCGGCGACCACCAGTGGATCCACGTCGACGCCGAGCAGGCGGCGGCCGGACCCTTCGGCACCACCATCGCCCACGGCTACTTCACCCTGTCGATGACCCCGGTCTGCCTCTTCGAGATCTTCCGGGTCGAAGGCGCCCGGCTCGTGGTGAACTACGGGCTCAACAAGGTCCGCTTCCCGGCGACCGTCCCGTCAGGCTCCAAGGTGCGGCTGGGGGCGGAGCTGACCGGAGTCGAAGAGATCGCCGGTGGGGTACAGGTCACGGTGACCGGCACCTACGAGGTGGAGGGCCAGGCCAAGCCGGCCTGCGTGGCCGAGATCGTGTTCCGCTACTACTCGTAGGGCACGCCAAAGGAGGACTCATGGGCAGGACCGCGCTGGTGACCGGCTCCCCCGAACGGGCGGCCGACGTGAGCGCTGCGCTCGAGAAAGCCGGATTCACGGTGACCACGTCCGGCGGCCAGCCGGACGAGATAGAAGCGGCCAGCGCCGGAGTGCCCGAGCGCAGCCTCCACTGCTACGTCCAGCTGCCCCGGCAGACGCCGGTCAGCGGGAACACGCTGGTCGAGCGGATCCACGAGTTCCTCTCCGAGGGCCTCCTCAAGCGGTTCGAGGCCGCGGCCAAGGTCCTGCCGCTCCTGTCCCCTGATGCCTGCGTGATCCTGGTGGCGGGCAACATTCCCGGGGGCGCCACCCCCGACGACCGCCATGCCCGCATCGACCTCCTCCGGGTGCTGGCCCGGGCCATCCTGGCCGACTGTGACAAGACCGAGGTGCGGGCGGTCGTGGTCGGGACCGACCAATCGGCCGACGAGATCGTCGACATCGCGCTCCACCGGGGCGACGAACGACGCCGCCGGCAAGCCAAGGCGGCCGCCCTGGCGCCCGAGATGCCCTATGAGG
>JBOGFO010000250.1:0-2705 GCA_050743445.1 Acidimicrobiia bacterium | reverse complement strand
GCCATGATCACCATCGACAGCGGCGTCTCGTCGTCGATGATGGTCGGCGTCGGCACCCCGAGGTGGAACCAGTTCGTCGTGCCCGCCGGCTGCTTCACGATCGTCCCCCAACCGACGTGGCAAACGTCCAGGCCGGGGACCGGCTCGTTGTTGTCGATCCTCCGCGCCGGGCCCTCGGCGAAAGTCTGCACGCCATGGGTCCAGTAGTCGTAGCGCGACATCGCATCCTCCCTCTCTCGTCTTGGGGGACCTACTCGTCGAAGCTGGCGCCGGCACCCCGCAGGCAGATCTCGCCCGGGAGCGCGCCGTCGAGGAACTCCACCTTCAGGCACAGGGCGAGCGGGGCGTCGGCGTGGCGGATCGGAAGGTCTCCATGGGCGAACCCGGGCGTGTGGAACTCACCGCCGAGGTTGATCTGTTGGTTCACGTCGTCGCCACCCCAGTCCACCGCCTTGGCGCTGATCACCTCCGTGCCCATCCGGACGTGGACTTCCTTGATCCGGGCGTTCTCGTTCAAGGTGGCCTTGAAGGCGATCCGCGTCGCCGCCACTTCGGCGTCGTCGTCGATGATGGTCGGGACGGGCATCGTCAGGTGGAGCCAGTTCTCCGTGCCCGCCGGCTGCTTCACGATCGTCCCGAAGCCGGTGTGGCGGATCTCGGTCGTCAGGTAAGGCCATTCCACCATCGCCGTCACGCCGTGGATCCACATGTCGTATCGCGCCATGGCGACCTCCCTCTCTCCAAAAAGACCGCCGAGAGCACCGTAACATTTCGCTAAAGTTTCACAAAGTGCTCATGCGGTCGAGGACGTGGCCCGACGGGTCGGACCCTAGGGAGCCGCCCGCCCACCTCCGTACCGGTACGGATTTGCCGCCCGGCAGGTTCGGGGGTGAGTCCCCCGCCTCAGTCGTTTCCGTTTCCCCCGGCACGGAGCTCGTCGAACTTGTCGTTCGACCAGAACACGGCGTGGACGGCCTTGTAGGAGCGCTTGTCCCGGATGATCATGACCTCGGTCTCGTAAGGCTTGCCCCGGCCGTCGGTACCCCGGACGACCAGCATTCGTCCGCCGACGTACCCGTCCCGTCCGGGCTGGTCGCGGCTCGAGACGATCTCCGGGGGGTCAGGCGGAACCGACTCCCGGCACTCCTGGTCCAGCGCTTCTCCCTGCGGGAAGGACGGCGCAGGCCCAGATCCGAAGTCCTCGGGGCAGATGTTGCGCAACTCGAACTCGCATGCGCTGGGGGATCCGTTCAGACGGCACAGGGCGTCGAAGTCCTTGGCCTGGGCGGCGGCGACGATTCGCTCGAAGTAGCTCCTCGCCGCTTCATCGCTGACCGGGCCACCGAACCCGCCTTGCATCCACCAGACCGTGCCGATTCCGGCCACCACAAGGATGAGCGGAACGAGCAGCTTCGGTTTCATCACGGACGAGCGTAGAAGTCGAAATCGAATTTGTCGTGGGGCACTTCACCGGCCCTGGTGCGGGTGGCAGTCATGGCGGCGACCTGACGTTCGCTGCGCCAGACCTCGCCCCGCCACCAGTTCGACATGTCGGCCGGGTCCGCACCCTTGTCGATGTCCCAGAGCTCGCAGTGCTGCTTGTCGACGGAGACACCCACTCCTGCGTAGCTGACACTTACCGACTGAGAGGCGCAGTTCTGCTTGCCGTCGGCGCCCGGGTCCCAGTCCACCCACTCCTGGCCCGCTGTCCCGTCCTTGCGGCGCTGGTCGACTTCAAGACCGGTCAACGTCCACACGCTGTGGCTCTTGCCGGTTCCGTGCATCTCCGAAGCCCAGTAATCCCAGTTGGGATCGCCGTCGTTTCGCATGTTGTAGAACTGCTGGCAGGGGTCATAGTGGGCTGTCGAGTTCTGCTTGCGGTCGAGACAGAGCTTCCCTCCCGCCATCTGCCAGGACATCGAATCCGACGGTGCTCCCATGACGCCGAAGGTGCGAGCAGAGGAGCCCCGCTCGCCCGCGGCAGACACTGTGGTCTTGGCGTGCAGCTGACCACCCTCGAACACCGCACCCACGAACTCGACCACCGTTCCGGCGGGCACGATCAAGCTGCTGCCCAGGGGATCGGCGTCTGCTCCGTCGGCCCCGTTCTGGCCCCTGGCATCGAGGGCCTCCTGCACGGGCGGGAGGGTGTAGACGGTCCACTGCACCCCACTCACGTCCACGCCCTGGCTCCGCAGCCGGGCCGTGAAGTCGGCGACTGACTGAACCGCCTCGGCGGTTCCGGTGACGTCCAGAGCCCCGAGCTGACCACCCGTCAACCCGAACCCGAACGGTACGGCGGGAAGCGCAACCTGTCCCGCCAGAGGGGCGGCGACGTTCCGGACGAGACGACCGTCAACAAGACCGGACACGACCGGATCGAGGACGGCTCCGGGGCGAACAAGCGTCCGAGCCAACATCAGGTCCGCAGCGGCGCCCTGGGCCCGTTGCTGGGTGAAGAAGGTCGCAGTGAGGATTAGGCAGAAGGCGGCCAAGACGATCGAGGCGCGAGAAGGGAAGGCGCGGACCACGGGGGTTCTCCTTTGTCCTGGGGCCCGGGACGGCAAGCGCAGCTCCATCCCGTCGGGCGAGCGACATTGCCCGCTCCGAAGTGATGAACGTGAGGATTCCGGACTTATGACGCGAACCGGACAAAGAACTCTGGAGAAAACCGCATCGAGGGCGTTGCAGGTTTGCCCCATGCC
>JBOGFO010000249.1:0-3361 GCA_050743445.1 Acidimicrobiia bacterium | reverse complement strand
GTCGAGCACGGCGGCCGGTTCGGGAGCCCGGCCGGAGCTGTCGGCGGGGACCTCCGCCCGGCACGACGGCGGCAGCGCCCCGGCCAGGCTCCGCAGGCGGGCGATGTCGTCGGGAGTGGGCACCGGCAGCCAGCGGGCCTCGGGCCGCCCCTGGGGACCGGCGACGACGCCGGGCAGCGCCCGGCCCCGGGCCACGAGGTCGAGAGCGAAACCGCCCAGTGCCGCGAACCAGGCGAGGGACGCCCCCGCCACGACCCCTGTGCCGGGCCCCGGCGAGGGGGTCCCTCCGAGGCGGCCGGCGAGGTCGAGGACCACGGCCGGGTCGATCGTGATCGCCGGCACCGTCCACGGCCGCAGCGTCGGCCGGCCCCTCGGATACCGCGGCGAGGCCAGCCGGGCGACGGTGGGGGACGGGCGGGGGCGGGACCGGCTCCCGGGGAGGAGCAGCGCCATCACGACGGCCCCCGACGAACTGATCCCGAGGGACTCGAGCCCTTCGCCCAGGCGGGCCGGAGCGGCGGCGAAAGGGTGGGACGGCCACGTTCCCGCTGACGGGCCGGCGGGAGCGGCTCCGGGCCCGGCCACCAGTGACGCGTCCTCCGCCCACAGGCGCAGGACCCCGCCGTCGCCACCGGAGGAGGACCAGAGGGCGTGGACGGCGAGCACGGGGAGATCCTACGAAGGAGCCGGCCAGGACGGGGCGACCACGGTCCGCGACCCGGTCCCGCGTTGCGCAGCGGTCGGCGTCGCGCCTGATGGGGGCGGTCACCTCGTGCAAGCGGGCTGCCCGCCGTGGGCTCGCGGGGGCGTGCGTCTCGCTCCGCTCCGAAGGTAGGGCACCACGCCCGGGTCGAGGCGAGGTCGGTTCAGCCGACACGGGTAAGGCCTTCGGCCGCGGCGGCCGCGGCCTGGGTCTCGTCGCGGCTGACGAACCCGATGTCTGGTGGGGTGGCGAGATTTGGCAGCTCGATGAGGGCGACGGCGAGGTGGATGGCGTCCAGTGTCCGGAGGGCGTGGTCGACGAGGAGCCGGTGAGCTTCGGGCAAGATGTTGGTCGCTTCGAGGGCGATGAGCGTCAAGGGACCTTCGTCGCCGCAGTCGGCGTCGAACCGGGCGAGGACGGTGCGAGCGGAGCGGATCCGGCCCGCTCTCGCCGCCGCCAGGGTGGCGCTCGTGAATTCGAGGCGGGCCAGTTCGCTGGTCACAACCACGTCGTCACCCTCGAAGAGAAGGGAGCGAAGCTCTTCGTGGTTGTCCTCGTCGACGAAGTAGGCGCGCACGAGCGCACTCGTGTCGGCGTAGAGCACCATCAGCGGTGGTCGCGGTCGGCGTCGAGCGCGGTGCTGACGGCCGCCCCCGCGCCTCGGGTGGCTCGGAGGGCTGCCACGCGGCTTGGGACCCGTCGTGGAGGATCGGGAACGACGCGCTTGCCGCGCCGCTCCAGTCGGGCCCGGACCGAGCTGCGGTCGTGGCCGGCCGCGGCGACTGCGAGCACTTCTGCGACGAGGGAGTTCAGACTTCGACCCTCGGCGGCGGCACGCGCCTTCAACCGCTCATGAAGGTCGTCGTCGATGCGGGCAATGAGTTGGCGCACGGAGCCATGATAGCACCAGGACTGCCAAATGCTATCAAGTCCACGGCCGGATGCGTTTCGGCGCGCACTCGATCGTTCAGATCCGTTCAGATCTTCGCGATCTCATTGCATGGCGATTGGCATAGTCCAGCCGGCCTGGCGGTTCGGCGTCTCGGTCTGGGCGGTGTCAGCTGGGTGCGAGGAGGTCGTTGACGGCGAGTTCGATGTCAGCGTAGGGACGGGCAGGCGGCCCGGGGGCTGGTAGAGGACGCGGGTTCGGTAGCCCGCCTCGCTGGGGCCGGTGTGGAGGTAGACGCCGTGGCGGGTGACGGCCCAGTAGCAGGGGTAGCCGGCTCGGGCGTAGAGGGTGGCTTTGGGTCCGAGGTCCTGGTCGATGGTCTCGTCGGCGATTTCGACGACGAGGAGGACGTCGTTGGGCGACCAGGCGCTGAGGCGTTCGGAGAGTCGGGCGGTGGGCTCGGCGGCGGCGAGGCGGACCCAACAGTCGGGGTCGGGTAGGAATCCGCCGCCGGGAGCGACGCGGTGCTCACCAGGTGGTCGTCGTTGGGGAGAGCTTGGAGCACCTTCGCCGCGGTGTCGCCATGCCAGGTGCCGATGGGCACAGGCCAGACCTCCCCGTCGACCAGTTCGGTTCGGCCCTCGAACACTCCGGCCTCCCAGGCGCGGAGGAACTCCTCGAGGCGCCAACGGTAGGAAGTGGAGGCGACCGCCACGGGTTCAATGCTATCGGGCAGCGACAGGGCGTCTCCGGTTCGGGAAGGCCGCCATCGACGTCCCGACCACCACCAGACACCAAGACGCCCCGGTCCGAGGCGGCTGGCCGACGGCACGGCGTGTCGGCTTCCCTCGGGATGACGCCGAGGTGGCCGCGCGGTGCGAGAGCCGGCTGGTGGCTTGGGTACTCGACGGGACGACAGTCCTCCCGCCAGGCGAGACAGCCGTGGTCCGCGCCGAGCACGAAGCCGCCGTCGTCACCGCTGCGCTCGAGTGCCCCGGCGAGATCATCACTCTGCTCCGCGGGGAAGATTCCCGGCTCGAGTGCTGCCCCTGATCGCGATCCAGGCGCTCGATCGCTTCCTCGATCTTCGCGACCCAGTCCGTTGACCAGCCCCAGACGGAAGAGAGTGGCCAGAATGACAGTCATGTGATTTACTCTCCCGAGGCGGAGAAAGGGGGCAGCGTGGATCTCCCCGGAGTGCTGCGGGCGATGGACGACGACCAGCTGGCGGACCTGCTGTCCCGCCGACCGGACCGGGCCGGCTGTACGAGGCGTTCCGGGCGTCTCGACGGATCCTGCGCCCGATGGTGGTGGGGGGGACAGGTCACCTTCTGAACGGTCGTCGCCCGGGACACTGAACGGAGGTCGACAGTGCTGTACGACGATCCCCTCGACGAACTCGCCGATGCTGCCGACGCGGACGAGCTCTGCCGGCTGCTCCTGGAATCGGCCTGGGGCTGGCGTCGAGCACCGACCACCGGGAAGCCGTGGAGCTGCTGCGAGGTGTGCGGGGGACGGGCGAACTCGGGGACGGCCTCCTCGCCCTGCTGCTGTGCACCTGCCAACGGTGGCACCGGGTGACGGCCAAGCTCATCGGCGCCCTCGAGGACAGCGGCCTCGTCAGCGGTCCCGAGCTCGACTTGCTGGCCGAGGCGTTCGTAGCCGACGAGGTCGTCCTCGAATGTCCGGTGGGCTGGCTGCGTCCCGACCTGCTGCTCGTCGAGTTCGGCGACGAAGCCGGCGATCTGATCACCATGGCCGACGACGTC
>JBOGFO010000248.1:0-7813 GCA_050743445.1 Acidimicrobiia bacterium | reverse complement strand
TCCAGCAGGTGTTCGCCAATCAGCCCCTCGGATTCCAGCGTCGCTTCGACGTCGACTTCCTGCCCTGGGTGGCGACGTACTCGGCCGAGTTCGGGCTGGGTGAGACCCCCGAAGCGGTACGCGGCGTCTACGAGGAGCTGCGGGCCCGCCTGGCCGCAAATCCCCTCGAGATGGGCGACGACTACTCCGTGTACGCCGCCGATCTCGACTACATGATCGCCGGCGCCATGTACACCACGACGCGCTTCCAGTCGGCGGCGGAGGACATCGGTACCCTGCGCCAGGCCGCCACCGGCGCGGAGAACCCGATCGACGAGCGGACGGCGCTCCGGCGCCAGGGCCTGGCCCGCCGGGTGGAGGAGGCCCGGGCCTTGGCCCGATCCGGGGGGACGCTGCCCCTCGCCGGCGACGCCTTCCAGGCCACCTTCAACGCCATCACCTGCAACGACACGCCGTGGCAGGGGGACCGCAGCACGCTGGTGGCGGAGTCGCAGCGGCAGGGCGAGGCCTATCCGCTCATGGGGTGGTACACGCTGAGCTCCAGCTGCATCTTCTGGGACCGTCCGCCGGTCGAGCTCAAGCCCCCCACCGGGGTGGGGGTTCCGCCCGTGCTCATGGTCCAGACCGAGCGTGACCCGGCCACCCCCATGGAGGGAGCCCGGCGGGCGGCGGCGGGATTTGCCGGCGCCCGGCTCCTCACCGTGCTCGACGACGGCGACCACGGCACCTACGCCATACGCGGCAACGAGTGCGTCGACCGCACGGTCGAGGCCTACCTGGTCGACGGGGTTGTTCCCGCCGAGGGCGCCACCTGCCCCGGCCTCCCGATTCCGCCGCCGGTCCCGGTGTCGGGCGATGCCGGGGAGCGGCCGGAAGCCGGAGGCACCCTGACCGACATCCTCAACCGGCTCGTCGACCTGACGGACGCCCTCCCGCTCTGACGCCACCCCTCTCCCGCGCTGACGCTGCCCCTCTCCCGCGCTGACGCCACCCCCCTCCCGCCCCGGACCGGGGAACCACCCCGGAGACGCGACTAGGCTGGTCGTGCCGCTGGGGCGGCTGGGGAGTGATCGGAAAGGAGCGGGTGTGGTCAAGCGTGGTGCCCTCGCCCTCGTGCTCGTGCTCACGGCCTGGGGTGCGGCGCCGGGTCCGGCCACCGGCGAACACTGGTCGTTCTTCGGGGGCGACGCCGGTCGTTCCGGACACCAGCCGATCGTCAGCGGTGTGGCCCCCGCCGAGCCGGTCTGGGGGGCGCTGGACAGTGCCGACGTTCTGACGTCGGTGCTCACCACGGGTGGCCCGCCCCGTGAGGCCCGCGTGATCTACGGCACCGGCGACCAGCGCACGCCCGAAGGCGACATCGTCGGAGGCCGCATCCACATCCGGACCCTGCTCGGTGGTGTCCCGGTGACCCCGCCCGAGGGCATCAAGGTCTCCGACGAGGTCGATGCCTTCGGCGACGGGTTCGGCAGCGTGAGCTTCGCCGACACGTCCACCGCCGACGCCCTCGGACAGGTCTGGGCCGTCTTCAACGACACCAACGGCGTGTCCCTCATCCAGATCGACGAGACCACCGGCGAGGTGGTCCAGAGGCGCAACCCCAACCCCGCCGACATCAACGACAAGATGGTGGGGATCACGATCAACAGCTCGGTCCTGATCACCCCGCCCGACGCCAACGGGGACACGGCCCTGTTCTTCGTCGGCTTCGGCGACGTCAACCCGGTCGAGACGCTCTACAAGATCACTCTGCTCCGGGCCGCCAGCCGGGATGCCGTCATCTCCAATATCACCACCGCCAATGGCGACTTCAACCTGGTGGACTTTGCCAGTCCCAGCCTGGTGTACCTGACCGCCAATGCCTCCAACAACGAGGCCCATGTGACCGTGGGTGACTGCCGCGGTCGTTTGTACAGCTTCGCCGTCGACAACCTGGCGCCCGGGCCGATCGCCGCCGTGGGGGCGGGAACCGACTGCGTGCTCACCGCCTCGTCGCCGGTGACGACGACCGGTGTGCCCCCGGGCGCTCCGGGCAGCGGACTCGAACGCACGCCGGTCATCTACGTCGCCACCAGCGACGCCGAGGGCACCAGCGCCCGGGTCCACCGCCTGATCCAGGAGACGAGCATCAATTTCCGCCGCGAGCCCGACGACCCGCCCGTCCTGCCGGGTGGCCCGGCCAACGGCCTGGCCGTCGACGCCACCGTGATGGCGTCCGGCACCCTCACGCCCGGTGGACGGGTGTACGTGACCACGGGCAAGAACCTCTACGTGCTCGACGCCCGCGACCTGACGCAGATCGTGGCCCGCCTCGACCCCGACGACGCGCTGGTCCCGGGCGACACCGGGTTCTCCCAGACGTCGCCGTCGGTGAGCGGCGACCTGCTCTTCGTCACCCGGGACAACGGCGAGCATCTCGTCCTCGACAAGCGCACCCTCGCCCCGGCCCCGGGGTTCGGGGCGGCGGCCGCCGCCGCGCCCGGCGGCGGGTCGCTCAGCTTCGGCCAACCCGCTCTGTCCGAGCGCACGGTCACCTTCGGCAGCACCAAGGGGGTCTTCAGCTACCGGCTGCGGGCTCCGGCCGCCCCGGTGGGCTACTGGCTGGCCGCCGCCGACGGCGCCGTGCTCACCTACGGCAACGCCGGCTTCTTCGGTTCGCTCGGGGGCAAGCCCCTGTCGGCTCCGATCGAGGGCATCGCCGTCACGCCCTCGGCCGCCGGCTACTGGCTGGTGGGCCGGGACGGCGCCGTGTACCCCTTCGGGGACGCCGGCGATCTCGGATCGGCCAAGGAGCGACGACCCGGGTCACCGGTCATCGGCATCGCCGGCACCGCCACCGGCAAGGGGTACTGGTTCGTGACCGCGGCCGGCGAGGTCTTCAACTTCGGCGATGCGGCCGCCTTCGGTCCCGTCCCCCTCACCGGGGGCGACACGGCCGTGGGCCTGGCCTCCAGCCCTACCGGTCGGGGCCTGTGGGTGGTCAGCGCCGCCGGTGCGGTCTTCACCTTCGGCGACGCCGTGTTCCACGGGGGCGCCGACCAGATGACCCTGGCGCAGCCGGTGGTGGGCATCGTCCCCATGCCGGCGGGCAACGGGTACTGGCTGGTCGCCGCCGATGGCGGTGTGATCACCATCGGCACCGCCAGGTTCTTCGGCTCGACCGGCGGGCAGAGTCTGGCCCAGCCGGTCGTGGGTGGAGCCGGAGGGCTGAGCGGGGGCGGCTACACCCTCGCCGGCGCCGACGGCGGCATCTTCAACTTCGGCGACTCCGTCTTCCACGGGTCGGCCGGCGGGAGCCCGCTCAACGCGCCGGTGGTCGGGATGGCCACCAACGGCTGAGCGCGACTCCGGCCCCGCTGCCGGCAGCCCCTACAGCTGCAGGCTCTTGGTCTCCAGGTACTCCTCCAGGCCGTGGCGGCCGAGCTCGCGGCCGATGCCGGACTGCTTGTAGCCGCCGAAGGGGGCGAACGGATTGAAGCTGGCGCCGTTGATGTCCACCTGCCCGGTGCGCATCCGGCGGGCCACCCGCTGGGCCCGGTCCGCATCCCCTGACCACACACCGCCGGCCAGCCCGTAGAGGGTGCCGTTGGCGATCTCGATGGCCTCCTCCTCGCTGTCGTAGGGGATGATCGACAGCACCGGCCCGAAGATCTCCTCCTGGGCGATGGTCATGTCCGGGGTCACGTCGGAGAAGACGGTGGGGCGGACGTAGTAGCCGACCTCCAGGCCGTCGGGGGGTTCGGCGCCACCCGTCACCAGCCGGGCTCCTTCGGCCACACCCTGGTTGATGTAGCCCTGGACCCGTTCCCGCTGCGCGGCGGAGGCGAGGGGACCGAGGTTCGACTCCTCGGAGAGGGGATCACCGACCCGGTAGGCCTCCGCCTTCTCGGCCGCGATCCGCTCGGCGTCGGCCAGGCGGTCCCGGGGGACGAGCATGCGGGTCCAGGCGGTGCACGTCTGGCCCGAGTTCAGGTAGCAGTTGGTCACGCCGGTGGCCACGGCCCGGTCCAGGTCGGCGTCGTCGAGGATCACGTTGGCCGACTTGCCGCCCAGCTCCAGCGCCACCCGCTTGACGGTGGCGGCGGCCAGCTCCGCCACCCGCTTCCCGGCCCGGGTGGAGCCGGTGAAGGACACCATGTCGACGCCGGGGTGGGAGGCGATGGCCTCGCCCACCACCGGGCCCGTGCCCGACACGAGGTTGAACACGCCGGCGGGCAGGCCGGCCTCGTCGATGATCTCGGCCAGGACGAAGGCGTTGAGGGGCGCGACCTCGGACGGCTTGAGGACGATCGTGCAGCCGGCGGCCAGGGCCGGGGCCGTCTTGGCCACGATCTGGTGGAGGGGGTAGTTCCACGGCGTGATGGCGCCCACCACCCCGACCGGCTCGCGCACCACCAGCGAGTGGCCGATCCGCTCCTCGAAGGAGAAGTCGCCCAGCAGGCCGGCGTAGGAGCCCATCACCATGGTGGGGAGGCCGACCTGGATGGCACCGGCCAGGCGGATGGGCATGCCCACCTCGGTGGCGATGAGGGTGGCCAGCTCGCCCATGCGGGCCACCAGGCCCTCCTGGAGGCGGGTCAGGTGCTTGGCCCGCTCCTCGGTGGAGGTGGCGGCCCAGGCGGGGAAGGCGGCCTGGGCGGCGGCCACCGCCCGGTCGACATCCTCCGGGGTGCCGTCGGGGATGGAGCCCATCACCTCCTCGGTGGCGGAGGCGAACACGTCGATCGTCCCTGTACCCGTCGAAGGGACCCAGGCGCCGTCGATGTAGATGGAGTCTCGTATCTGCATCCCTAGAGTGTTGCCGTGATCTCCGCCGCCGGGCCAACTTGATGAGCGACCGTTTCCTGCGGGCGTGTCGCGGGGAGCCGGTCGACCGCACCCCCGTGTGGTTCATGCGTCAGGCCGGCCGCTACCTGCCCGAGTACCAGGAGGTGCGGGCCGGGCACTCCATCCTGGAGGTGGCCAAGACCCCCGAGCTGGCCACCAAGGTGACGCTCCAGCCCGTCGAGCGTTTCGACGTCGACGCCGCCATCATCTTCGCCGACATCCTCCTGCCCCTCGAGCCCATGGGCGCGTCGCTCGAGTTCGCCGCCGGCGAGGGGCCCGTGATCCACAACCCGGTCCGCAGCGGCACCGAGGTGAAGGCCCTCCGGCCGCTCCAGCCCGGGGCCCTCGACTTCGTGTGCGAGGCCATCCGCCAGACCAAGGCCGCCCTGGCCGGGGCGGTGCCGCTCATCGGCTTCGCCGGTGCCCCCTTCACCCTGGCCAGCTACCTGATCGAGGGCGCCGGGTCCCGCAACTACGTGGAGACCAAGCGGCTCATGTGGACCGAGCCCGAAGCCTGGCGGGCGCTGATGGGCCTGTTGGCCGAGGCCGTCTCCGGCTTCCTCCTGGAACAGGTGGCGGCCGGCGCCCAGGCCGTCCAGGTCTTCGACTCCTGGGTGGGGGCGCTCTCCCCCATGGACTACGAGGCACAGGTGATGCCCTACACCCGCCGAGTGTTCGCCCGCCTGATCGGCGCCGGCGTCCCCCTCATCCACTTCGGGACGGGAAACGCCACGCTCCTACCGCTGATGGCTCAGATCCCGTGCGACGTGATCGGCCTGGACTGGCGGGTGCCCCTCGACCAGGGCTGGGCGACGGTGGGGGAGGGCTTCTCCGCCCAGGGCAACCTCGACCCGGCCGCGCTCTTCGCCCCGCCCGCCGAGCTGGAGCGCCAGGTCCTCGAGGTGCTCGACCGGGCGGGCGGCCGCCCGGGCCACATCTTCAACCTGGGCCACGGCATCCTCCCCGGTACCCCGCCGGAGGCCGTGGGCTTCGTCACCGACCTGGTCCACGAGCGAACGGCCCGCTAAGCCGATACATGCGTTCATTCGTCGGGCCTCTGGGGGCCCACAGATGAACGCATGCTGGGCGGGGGCCCGGAGCGACGCGATTCAGGACGTCAGGGCGTGGAGGTTCCATTCCCCCTCGATGCCCTTGAGCTTGTGCCGGCCCCGGTCGGTGAACCGCAGGCCCGAGCCGCTCACCAGGTCCTTGACCGTGCCGGAGGTAAGGATTTCCCCGGCGCCGGCCGTCCCCAGCACCCGGGCGGCCACGTGCACGGCGATGCCCGCGACGTCGTCCCGGGTGATCTCGCACTCGCCGGTGTGGATACCGGCCCGGACCTCGAGCCCCAGGTGCCGGACGGCGTCGCGGATCCCCCGGGCACACTGCACGGCCCGGGCCGGCGAGTCGAAGGTGGCCAGGAAGCCGTCGCCGGTGGTCTTGATCTCCCGGCCCTTCCACGTCTCGAGCTGGCGGCGCACGACGGCGTGATGCTCGGCCAGCAGCCCGCTCCAGGCGGCGTCTCCCAGCTCCTCGGCCCGGCGGGTGGAGTCGACGAGATCGGTGAACAGCACGGTGGCCAGCACCCGCTCGGGCGGGGGAGCCCCGCCGGTGCGGGGCCCGCGGCGGATGAGCAGCGCGGTCTCCCGGCCCACGGCCACCACCGCCCCGTCGGCATCCACGATCTCCGCCGCCGCCACCAGCAGCCCCCCGGCCTCGCTCGTCACCGTCCCCCGGGCCACGAGGTCTCGGCCGTCGCACGCGGCGGGGCGCAGGAAGGTGATGTCGTAGTCCAGGACCCCCACGCGGTGACCGAGGGCGCTGAGGGTGGCCACCGCCCCGCTGGCCACCGTGTAACCGACGAAGGCGAGCACGCCCCATGACACCGCCTGGGGGGAGGCGTCCTTCAGCCAGTCGCTGGTGCGCAGGGCCACCGCCCCCCGCCCCTCGGCCACCTCCGTGCTCCTCAAGCCCAGCAGGCGGAAGATCGGGGGATCGGGGAACTCACCGGCAACCATGCGCTTGAGGGCCGACAGTCCCCCCTCTTGGTCGAACGCCCGGGTCAGAGCGGCGTCGTCAGTGGTGAGTTCGCGGCGGTGGGGGTCAGGGGTGGTGTAGCCCGGATCCCCGGAGGCCACAGGCAAGGGCGCCGGCCCGGGCGGGTGGTCCGCGGGAACGATCAGCAGTGTGCCGGTGCCGTGCGAGACGGCTCGGCCCAGCGCGTCCTCCACCAGGACCTCGGCCAGGGCGTAGCGGGGTCCGGTGTTCACCATTCGGGACCGGGCAACGAACGATTGTCCTTCCGGTGTGCACGGTCGCAGGTGGTGGACCGACAGCGTGGCCGGGATGACCTGCGCGCCGGGCGGCACCGAGGTCATGACGGCCATGAAGAGCGAGTTCTGGACGAGCATGGTGACGTCGAGCGTCCCGTCGGCGACCGCCAGCCACGGGCTTGCGGGCAAGACGACCGTGGCGCTGCCGGCACCAACCTGGGTCAGCCGCATGCCGGTCAGGTGGGACATGGGTGGAGGCGGGACCTGCAGGCGGAGCAGGGCACGGGCCCGGTCCATGCCGGGCAGGGCCACGAAGCCCGGGCCCGGTGCCACCCCCCTGACCGGCTCATCCCAGATCATGGGGCATGATCGCGCCCGTGGAGGTCGCCGTGCTGCTGATGGCCCTGGGGGGGCCTGACTCGCTCGACGCCGTCGAGCCCTACCTGCTCGACCTGCGGGGCGGCCGGCCCACGTCCCCTGAGCTGGTGGAGGAGATCCGGGAGCGCTACGCCGCCACCGGGGGCCGCTCGCCGGTGCTCGAGATCACCCGGGAGCTGGGCCGGCGGCTGGAGGAGCGGCGGCCGGTCCGCGTGGTGGTCGGGCTGCGGCACTGGCATCCCCGCATCGCTGACGCCTGGGCCGAGATCGTGGCCGCCGGCGCCCATCGGGTTCCTCTCCGACCACGTCGAGACCAGCTACGACATCGACATCGA
>JBOGFO010000247.1:0-2894 GCA_050743445.1 Acidimicrobiia bacterium | reverse complement strand
GCCCTGCTCCCCGGAGCAGGGCCGCAGCGCGTTGAACCATGGACGCGACGACGCCCCCGCCGAAGCGGGGGCGTCTCGTACTGCATGGACTGCTGCGTACGTGGTGTGTCCCGCCTAGATCGGCAGGGGAACGTCGGTGAGCGCTCCGGCCATGAGGGCGAGCACGGTGCCGAGCACGCCGGCGACGTTGTAACCGATACCGCCGACGAGGAAGGCCCCGAGCTCGTCGAGGACGTTGCCGGTACCGACGGTGCGGTCCAGGAGCGAGTCCACCAGGCCGTCGGGGTCGACGAGGTCGTCGGCGTAGTCGGTGGTGGGGGCGAGGTCCTGGGGCAGGTTCTCGACGTTCAGGATCACGCCGGCGAGGGGCGCGACGAGGGCGCCGGTACCGTTGTTGGTGCCGACGAACAGGGCCATAGCCGGTCCGGCCGTGGCGACGGTCAGGGCGAGGCCGGCGGCGATGGCCGCCAGACGGGTGCGCGTGAACATAAGGGGCTCTCTTTCTGCCTCCTGCGAGCGACGCGGAGTCCTCACAGGGAGTTGGTGGGGGGACTGCGCTCGGAGCAGCCGGGTGGGGGGGTTCCCGGGTCGAGCTCGCTGGAAGAGATCTCCAGCCGGGCTTGAGATTCGTCCTCTGCGCCCAGGCTCCTCCGCCGCCCCGTGAGCTACGCACGGTATGTGGAGCTGTGGCCGGACGCGAACGACGTGATCCGGTCGTAACTCCGCGGGCCCGGGAGGAAGGAGCGGGGCGCAGCGGAATTTCACCTGCGACCCCTCATGGAGGAAGGCGCCCGTGTACTCCCGTTCTCGTGTTCGCCGGCAGGCCCGGTCCGATTCCGCCACAGACCGCCCCGGTGATGAGCGCCCCGCCGCTCGACCGGCGGCGATGCCCCTCCCGCTTCCCGCCGGTACCGACGGGATCGCCGAGATCCCCGGCTCCGGTGGGTACGACGTCGACGATTTCGACCTGACCGGCACAGAGCACGCCGCACCGCGGAGAGCGGCCGGCCGGCGTCGGGGCACGGCCGCCCTGTCCGTGGCCATCGCCTCCCTGCTCTGTGCCGGCGGTGTGGTGGCCGCGGAGCGGGTGAATGGTCGCGACCTCCGCAAGATCGTGGCCGACATCATCCGTCCGGACGGTACCGGGCCGGCCGCCACCGCCGGTAAGCCCGCCCCCGGCTCCGACCGCCCGTCCGCGGCCGGTGCTCGCCTCCACGACGATCCGTCACCGGCCAGCGCCTCCCCGGAGGCGGCATCGCTCCGCGGCCGTGACGGCTCGCAGAGCGCCGAGGGCACGGGGAGCGGGACGGCTCCGGGTGCGTCCCGCCCCGCCGGCACCGGGACCTCGACGGCGGATCCGGACCGTTCCGGCGATTCGCTTGCCAGCAGCCGGCCCGAGGCATCCGACGTCCCGGCCCCGAGCCCCGGGGCAGGCATCCCGGCTCCCGCCGCGCCCGCCGCCGCCGAGGCGCCCAGGACGATCGAGGAGGCGGTGGCGCAGCTGGTGCCCTTCGTGGAAGCCGAGGGCGGATTGACCTTTCTGCGCCCGGTGGCGGTGGAGATCCTCTCCGACGCCGACTTCCTCGCCCGGGTCGACCAGCTCAACTGGCTGCCCCAGGCCGCCGAGGCGGAGCGCCTGGAGGGCATCTGGCGGGCCTTCGGGCTGATCGGCGACCAGGTCGACCTGGCTGCGGAGGTGGCCAAGCTCACCCGCGCCGAGGCCCTGACCTTCTACGACGCCCAGGCGGAGCAGCTCCTCGTCCGGTCGAGGCCCCCCACGCCCTACCTCCGCTCGATGCTGGTCCGGGAGCTCACCAAGGCGCTCGACGACCAGCGGTTCGGCATCGACCGCCCCGCTCTGGAAAACATCGAGGAGGAGGGCCGGGAGGGCCTCAAGGCCCTGGTCGACGGCGACGCCACCCGGGTCCAGAACCGCTACGTGGCCGCGCTCTCCCAGGACGACCGGGCCCAGGTGACGTCGGAACGCCAGCGGATCAGCCGCCAGGTCCCCACGAACATCAACCCGGCCGTCATGGTTCGCTTCCTCTACACCATCACCAACGGGCCGGCCCTGGTGGCCGCGCTCATCGAGGCGGGGGGCAGGGGGCGCCTCGACGCCGCCTTCGCCGCCCCCCCGACGGCCAGCGAGCAGGTCATGCACCCCGACCGCTACCTGGCCGGTGACGCTCCCCGGCCGGTGACGGACCCGACGCCGGACGGGGCGCTCCAGAGCCGGGGCACGCTCGGCCAGGTCGGCCTGGCCAGCATGCTCCTCTCCGCTCTGGACGCTTCCGAGGCAGACAAGGCGGCGGCGGGCTGGGGCGGGGACCGGTACGTCTCGTGGAAGAACGGCAACCGCACCTGCGTCCGGGCCACGATCGTCACCGACGGGGCCCAGGACGACGCTGAACTGGCCGGCGCCCTCGCCAAATGGGCGTCGGCCCATCCTGGCGCCAAGGTGTCGGGTTCAGGACCCTTCAGCATCGAGCGCTGCGCCGGGTAACGACCCGCCCGCTTCTTGTGAGGTTTTTGCCAGCAATCGCTGGCGTTTTCCTCACAAGAACGGCATGACCACCGCCGCTTTCCAACTCCTGGGAGCCCTTTCGCTGCCCGGGGGGCGGTGCCTGCTGGCTCGCCTTCTCCCGCTGGCCCGGGATGTAACCGGTGGTCTTCTTGGCCAAGCGGCTCTTCCTGTTCGGAGGCGCGGCCTTGGCGATCCGCTCCCCCCGCTGGTCCTCGTGGCCAGGGGCCTTGCCATCGCCCTGACCGGGAGAGGCCTGCCGGCGGACTGGACAGCATCGGGTTCGGGGTCTCGCCGTCGAGAGCCCACGGCGTGGGGCGGTGGACCACCCCCCGCCGGTCATGAAAGAAGGCCCGCCCCGTCCGAGAGGGAC
>JBOGFO010000246.1:0-3298 GCA_050743445.1 Acidimicrobiia bacterium | reverse complement strand
CAGCCGGCCCACCCACATGCTGCTCGTCGGCCACCTCCCGGCGGAACGGCTCCTGGAGATCGGCCGCCGGTTGTCCCCGCCCTGACCCGACCTCATGACGATCCGTCGATCCCGCCCTGGCCCGGCTTCGACCCCGAGCGCATCGTGCGCGAGATCCGAGCCGCCAGCTTCGTGGTCGTGCCCGTCCTGCTGGTCCTGTTCGTCTTCGCCGTCATGAGGACTCTCGGGTCGTGAACACCGGGCCGGTCCGTGTCGATGGAGGCGCAGCCATCGGGGATCACGCCGCGATCTGCTCGTCGGTTCGTACCCCTTTCGGGCCGATGGTCCCATTCCCGGGCGCCATGGCCGGGAATCACATGACGCCCCGGCCGGGTTTCGAAGCCGCCACTACCCACAGGGTCGCACGAAGGAGCACAGACGATGAGCGTCCATCCACTTCGAGGCACCGCCGCGCGCCCCGAGGGCGTGGCCCCGGACGGGGCCGGTCGACACGCCGGAGCGCGCACCGGCCCCAAGGGGAGGGCGACCCCGACGCAGGGTGAACGCCGGGCGATCGAGGCTCGGCGGCGGTCCCGAACGCGGCGGCGGGAGTGGATCGTGGCTTCGGTCGTGGCCGCCGCTCTCCTGGCGGTGGCCCTCGTGTCCGGAGGTGGTGGCGCTTCGGGTTACCGCCACGGTCGCGCCCCGGTCGGAGTCCACGGGTGACAGGCGGGGCGGGAAGGACGTCATTGTCGGGACGGCCGGCGCTCGGTGCGCTCCTGGCCGGGGCGTTTGTCCTCGTCGCCGTGGGTTTGGAGGTGGTGAGCGGGCTCAATGCCAACTCCCCGGTTCCGGCCTGGGCCGAGAAAGTCGCACCCCTGGCCTGGCCCCAGCCGGCCCGGGTGGCATGGTGGCTGGTGGTGGCCGGTGCCGCGGCCGCGTTCCGGCTCTTGCTCGGGCGGGCCGGTATCCCCCAACGCCGGTTCGTGCTGGTCGTGTCGGTCGCCCCCTTCCTGGTCTTCGCCGCCGGGGTGGCGGTCGGGGCCGACTGGGCGACCTGGCACTGAACCTCACCGCCGTCGTGGTCGCCAGGGTCAGGAAGCCGGGCGGTCCGTCGCGGTCGGGCTGAGCCCGCCGTCGAGAGCGAAGTGGAATTCGAGGAGGTCATCCCAGCCGGGTCCGGCTCCGGAGCAGACGAACGGCCAGCTTGGATCCACGACGTCGCCGGGCCCGTGTCGGTCGGGCAGAAGCTCCCGGAATGCGTCCGGCCTTCTCCGGGTTCCCGATGCAGTCCGGCCACGCAGCGTGGCTCCGGTACCACAATTTGAGCTGGGAGCCGCAATGTCGGGGACGGCAGTGAGTCGGAGCCGGAGGGGCCGGAGGCTGGCGGAGGGGGCGGCGTTCCTCCTCGCCGCCCTGCGGATGCGCCCCGTCGCCCGGCGAGCCGCCAGCGGCCTGTCGCTGGTGCTTGGCGTGGTGGGCCTGGGGATGCTGGCCTACCCGTTCGCCACCAACGTGTTCCAGGAGCGGCTCCAGACGCGCCTCGAAGTGCAGTTGGCCAGCCCGGAGATCCAGCAGGCCTACGCCGCCGGGGCGGTGGAGGTCGGCGACAGCCTCACCCGGCTGCGCATCCCCACCGTCGACGTCGACGTCGTGGTGGTGGAGGGCACCACCACCTCGGCGATGCGGGCCGGCGCCGGCCACTACCCCAACACCCCCCTGCCCGGCGAGGACGGCAACGTGGCCATCGCCGGTCACCGCACCACCTACGGCCGCCCCTTCGCCGACCTGGACCGGGTCGCACCAGGCGAGGACATCATCCTGGAGACCCCCCTCGGCACCCACACCTATCGGGTGTCCCGCCAGCCCTACGTCGTGGCCAACACCGACTGGGAACCCATCGCCCAGCGGCCCGGGAAGACCCTCACCCTCACCACCTGCCATCCCAAGGGCTCGGCCCGCCAACGCCTCGTCGTGAAAGCCGAACTGGTCGAGCCCTGACCAGGAGAGGTCCCATCCCCGGCCCGCCCGGTGGCCCCCATCCGGGCGGGCCGGCCCAACCCGACCGGGAGCCGGGGTTCCGGGTCAGCTGGCGGTTCACGGCGGTCAGGCCGCCTTGGGTGTCGGACGGTGCAGCAGCGGGGGTCGTCCGCCGTGAGACCGACCAGGCCCGCCGCCACATTCCCGAGTGTCATAACCGCGGCACCGGGGCTGCACCCTCGGCAGGGCGCACGGGCGCAGCCAATGAGGACGGCGCCGTCTGCCCACGCGGGTCGAAAGGGAAACAACCCGCGCCGGCGGGGAATCGCTACGGCGCCAAGCGGGTTCCCCTGGTTGCCATGCTCCACCTCGCCCACCGCCGCTTCGCCCGATCGGTGACCCCGTACGCCGACGGCGAACTCGACCTCCGCGACGCTCAGATCCTCGCCGACCATCTGCGGGACTGCGAGGACTGCAGCCACGACCTGGGCATGGTCATGTCCATCAAGGGATCGCTGCACCGGCTCGCCGCCGGCGCGCCACCCACGCTGGCGGCCACCCGCCTGCGCCGCTGGGCCGCCGGCCTCGAGGAGTGACCCACCGTCGTCCACGGATCCCGTCCACAATCCGCCGTCGGTGCCCGATCCCGCCTACGGACTGGGGAGCGCTCCGACAAGGGGATCTCACCCACTCGGTGGGTCCTACTCCCGGCAGACGGAGAGGAAACCGACGCTGGAGACCACGCAGGGCACCACGTCGTTCACGCCGAGCCGGATCCAGCTCGCCGGGGTGGCGTCACCGCCCGCGATCCGCGTCCCCTGATTCACGGCGGACAGCACCGTCCCCACAACGGCGGCCACCTTCCAGGCGGTCCGGACCGGTGCTACCAGACAGTGATGGGCCGGGGGTGCCGGTGGCGGCGGAGCCGCCCGTCCTTGGTGACGAGCCGGCAGCCGTGCTCGATGGCCGTGGCGTAGATCATTCGATCGGCGGGATCGCCCGGGAAGGCGGCCGGGAGTTGGGTGGCGGTGTCGGCGATGGCCGGAGTGATCCCGAACGTGCGGACGTCGGCAGCCAGCTGCTCGAGCCACGATCGAACCGGAATGTCGACCGCGATCCGGCCGTGTCGGGCAAGCCAGCCGAGTTCGAACCAGGTGATGGCCGCCACCGCCAGCTCGTCGGCCTGGTCGATGACCCGGGCCGCCGGCCGGCTCAACCGTTCTGGTTCGGCTGACCACCATTGCAGGGCGTGGCTGTCGAGGAGGACGGTGGTCACGCCAGGTTCCAGTCCGCTCCGGTGGTGAAGAGCAACTCGTCGTCCTCACTGCTCACGGCGACG
>JBOGFO010000245.1:0-3131 GCA_050743445.1 Acidimicrobiia bacterium | reverse complement strand
GCCGCCGCGCGCCTCAAAAGGGTGGGCACCCTGGCGACAGGGGCTTGAGCGGCGCTTACTCATGAATTCCCTGGTCGCGTCGAGGCCAAGGTCCTGGGCGTGCAGGTCAAACCCTGACCCGGTAGCGCCCTTCTCCGACGCGACTCAGGCCCGGCGCGAGCCGGGCCTGAGTGGTGTGGGCGCTAGAGGATTTGAACCTCTGACCCCTTCCGCGTCAAGGAAGATTTGGACCATACTCTGAAATGCCATTCTTGGTATTCGAGCAGGTGAGGGGCGATTTCGCCTGTCCGTCAGTGACCGGCAGAACCCATCCGTGCCACTTCGTTATGGCACGTTCGTGGCACGCCGAGCCCGGTCCTCGGACGCGGTCCGTTGCGATTTTTTCGATTTTCTGTCACACTAGGGCCGTGGCCAAACCAGCGTCCCGATTCGAACCTGACCCGGTCCGGCCCGCAGCGGAGGAATCCGCTCTCCTCGGACTGCTCCGCCAGGCCCTGGAGGCCCCCGGCGCCAGCGCCTCGGCAGCGAGGCTGCTCGCCGCCGGCGGAGAACCGCTCGAGCTGCCCGAGTCCGTCTACCGGGTGCTCGTCCAGACGGTGCGGGAGCTGGCCGACGGCAACGCGGTAGCGGTCATTCCGGTGCAGGCGGAGCTCACCACCCAGGAGGCCGCGGATCTCCTCGGCGTGTCCCGCCCGTACCTCATCAAGCTCCTCGAGGAAGGGGCCCTCCCCTGCACCCTGACCGCCGGCAGCCACCGCCGCCTACGCTTGGCCGACGTGCTCGCCTACCGGCGGGTCCGCGACCGTGAACGGCGAGCCGCGCTGGACGAGATGAGCGCCGAGGCCGAGCGGCTCGGCCTGCGCTATTGATCCGCCGCGCCTGCCCGCGTCCTCGGTAGGGTCGGGCGGGTGGTCGTCTCGGCCGTCCTCGACGCCTGCGTGCTCTATCCCATCGGCCTGCGGGACACGCTGCTCAACCTCGCCGAAGCCGGCTGCTACCGCGTGCGCTGGACCGAGGAGATCCTGACCGAGACGAGCCGGAACATCGTCGAAGACACGCCGGGCCTCACGGCGGAACACCTCGACAAGACGTTCGCGGCGATGCGCCGAGCTTTCCCGGAGGCGATGGTCGAGGGCTATGAGCACCTTGTGGACTCGATGACCAACGACCCGAAAGACCGCCACGTCCTGGCCGCCGCCGTCGCCGCCGAGGCAGACGTGATCGTGACTCTGAACACGCGGCACTTCCCTCGGGTCGCCTGCGATCCGCACGGGATCACGGTGCAGAACCCCGACGCCTTCCTGTGCGACACCGTGACGGCTTGGCCGGAGTTGGCGGCCACGGTCCTGGAGGCTCAGGCCGGCCGAAAGCAGCGCCCCGCGATGTCCACCGGCGAGATGCTCGACCGCCTTGCTCTCCACGTTCCCCAGTTCGTCGCCATGGTGAAGCCACTGGTGCAAACGAAACGGCCTGACGATGACTCGGCGTGAGGTGACCTGGAGTTCGGGACGCTGAGGTCGCGGGCTCGACTCCCGCCACCTCCACTCGGATTCTGAAGTAAACATGCAGGTCAGCGGGCGTGCATTCCTCGTATGGCTGGCGGTCGTGACACAGATTGGACACAATCCTCGGCTCGGCCCATCACCCCCAGCTCCGCGACCGACTTGTGGGCGGAGATGACCAGCTCCATCCCCGGCCGCCGGGTGGAGGCCAATCGGGCGCCGGTGGCCGGGTGCTTGGCACCGCCGGTGCCGTAGATCGCTGCGTACTGCTCCTCGGTCACGCGGCCGTTCAGACCCAACCGGCCGGCTCCCCCGCCGCCCCACACCAGGGGCGTCTCGCCCCGGGAGGCGTAATAGGCGAGGGCCTGGCCGGGGAAGTCGTCGGCCCGGCCCATCACCGTCGCCTGGTGATAGGCCACCGACGACGCCCCCATCATCCGCATCCACGCCACCGGCCCCCGCCTCCCGGCAACCGAACGGTTGCAAACGTGTCACCTCGTTTTGGGATTGTGGCGTTCAGATACTGGTTCCGTAAAGGGCTATTTCTTGAATCGGTATTGACGGGTAATGGTGGTCATTGGAAGTCAGATGTAGCGGCTGGCGCAAGCGGTTCCTCGGTTGGGTTCGGTGGTCAGCGAGAGGGTGCGGCTCGTGGCGGACGGGCGGTGTGCTGCCACGCCGCCCGTCGGGAACCGCCGGGTAAATCGGGAATCGGGAACGGGCAACCGGGAACGACGCCACGCCGCGAAGGAAGAAATTTCTCGATCGGGAGCGGTTTCGGGAACCGAACCGGGAAGGTGACCGGGAACCCCGAAGCGCAGAATGGGTTCCATGAAATCCCCCGTCGCGAAACCGGCAACCGGGCGCCAGTCATCGGTCATGAGGGAAACGGGTGGCCTACCCCAGGAAGCGGCGGGAAACCGAGCGACCTCAAATGACCTTGTCGCGTTTCCGGGACCAGGACGCGCATAGGTATCGGCAAAGAGACTGTCACAGGAGGAACGTAGAATGACCACGACGACTGGGGACGGCGGCGGCAGTATCAGCGGAGAACGGCAGCCGCTCATGGACATCGAGGAGGTGGCGAGGCGGCTCTCGGTCGGTGTGCGGCACGTGCGCCGCCTCGTCACCGAGAAGCGCATCCCGTACCGCAAGTGGGGGCACCTCCTGCGGTTCGAGCGGGATGAGATCGAGGAGTGGATCGAGGCGACGAAGGTGCCGGTGCGACCCGGCGGACTGGCCCCAGATCGGCGGCGGGCGGCGTCTCGGCGCCGGGCCCGCCGGCCCTGTGCCTGATCCAGGGTGAAGGAGGAGCGATGGCATCCGTACGGCAGAAGGACAGCGGGCTCTGGGAGGCCCGGTATCGCGACGCCCGGGGTCAGATGCACGCCCGGACGTTACCGACCAAGGGCGAGGCCACCCGCTGGGCGAAGGAGATGGAGACTGACGTCCGGCGGGGGGAGTGGGTCGACCCCCGCCTCGCCCGCACGACCTTCACCCAGTGGGCGGCCGAGTACCTCACGACGATCGTCCACCTGCGGGCCGTGACGCGGGGTGACTACGAGCGGATCGTCCGGGTGCATCTCCTCCCCGCCTTCGCCGACGCGCCCGTCGCGTACATCGAGCAGG
>JBOGFO010000244.1:0-1981 GCA_050743445.1 Acidimicrobiia bacterium | reverse complement strand
ACCGGATGCAGCCCCGCGGACAACGAGTAGCGCAGGACCTCGGTCGAGGGGGCGCGGGCCAGGAACCGGTCGAGGACGGTGGCGTAGACCTCCCGGAAATCGACGGTGCGGACCATGTTGCCGTTCTTGTCGAGGTCGGTCTTCTCGAGGGACGGGTGGGCTCCGTGGAGGCCGCCGGCGACGGCATCGCCGACCACGAACATGGGAGCGGCGGTCCCATGGTCGGTGCCGGCGCTGCCGTCCTCGGCCACCCGCCGGCCGAACTCGGAGAAGGTCATGAGCAGGTAGTCGCCCGGCTCGCCGCTGGCCGCCGCGTCGGCGGCGAAGCGGTCGATGGCGGCGTCGACCTGGGCCAGCAGCTTGGGGTGGGTCTGGTCGGTGGCGGCGTGGTCGTCGAAGCTGCCGATGGTGAGGAAGGCGACCTCCACCCCCAGGTTGGAGCCCAGCAGCGTCATGGCCATCCCCATCTGCTCGGCCAGGTTGGCGGGCGGCTTCGACTCCGCTCCCGCCAGGCCGTTGATGGCCCGCACGGCGGTGACCGTCCGGCGCTGGGAGGTGAGCAGGGCCTTGGTCGGGATGCTGTCCATGGGGGCGTCGGCACAGCGCAGGAACGTCTCGTGGAGCCGGTAGGGCTCGGAGGCCGTGTCGGCGTCGGAACCGTCGTAGAAGGTGAAACCGCCGAAGGAGGGCACGGCCACGCCGCTCTCCTCCGCCCCGATCAGCGCCATGGGAAGCTCGTTGCCGATGGCCACCGCCCGCACCACCGACCCCTCCGCCGGCGAGGCGTCGAGGTAGCGGCCGAGCCAGCCGGTGGACACGTCGTGGGTCGGGCTGCCCGACTGCCGGATGTCCATGGAAGCGAAGTGGGACAGGTCGGGCTCGTCGTAGCTGACGCCCTGGATGACGGCCACCTTGCCTGCCCCGTAGAGGCCGTGGAGCTTGGCCAGGGACGGGTTGAGGCCCACGACGGTCGAGTCGGGGAGCTTGAGCGCCTCCTCGGCGGTGTAGGCGATGGTGGGCCGGGCGTCGTGGTAGGCCGGGAGGCCGTAGGGCACGACGGTGTTGAGCCCGTCGTTGCCGCCGACCAGGAGGAGCACCACCAGCTTGCGCCCGCCGGTGGCGCCCTCGGCCCAGGCCGGGCCCAGGCGCATCCACATGGGGCTGGTGCCGTAGGCGGCCAGGCTGCCGCCGGTGAGCTGCAGGAACCGTCGCCGTGTGAGCATCGCCCTCACCTCAGGTTGTAGTCGGGAGAGGCCAGCAGGAGGGTGAGCACGCCCCGGGTGCGTGTCGGTGGATCGGTGCCGGCCGCGGCGGACTCGTCGAGGTAGCGGCTGAGGGCGCCGTGGGTCGAGGGAACCAGCTCGAGGAGGCCGAGCCGGGCCATCCAGGGGCCGGTGGTCTCCCGGGGCTCCCCGCCGGCGGCGGCCAGCACGGCGGCGACCACGTCGTCGGTGACGAGGCGGGCGACCCGGGCCGAGAAGTTGTAGCGGGACAGCGTGGTGGCCGTGTTGGCCCAGCTGGCCCCGCCCTTCCAGCCGGACACGTTGGGCGGGTTGTAGAGCGCCTGGCCCATGGCGGCGCAGAAGGTGGCCAGCTCGTCGAGCTCGCGATACCGGGTGCCCAGCGTCGGCGTCGCCACCAGCCCCAGCGCCCGCATGGCGCCGGCCACGAACTCGGCCGGCGACTTGATGGTGTTGCCGGGGCCGTCGGTGAACTCGGACCGCAGCAGCAGGGTCCGTACCATCGACTTGATCTCGTAGCCGCTGCCGGCGAACGCCCCGGCCATGGCCTCGACCACTTCGGGCTCGGGATCGGGGCGGTAGAGGAAAGTGGCCAGGCGCCAGGCGACGTAGCGGGCGGAGACGGCGCCCTCCGGATGGAGGTCGAGCACCACGTCGGCCACATCGAGGGGGCCGAAGGTCCCCCGGTTGCCCAGGATGACCTTCTCGCCGGCGTCGTGGAGCTCGGGACGGAAAATCAC
>JBOGFO010000243.1:0-7064 GCA_050743445.1 Acidimicrobiia bacterium | reverse complement strand
AGTCGGAGTAGGCGGTGGCCTCGGACAGGTCGGCGGTCCCGAGCTCGACCCAGAGCCGGGCCAGCTTTCCCCGCCCATGGCAGAAGGGCCCGTCCAGGGCTCCGGTGAAGCAGCCGACCGCCCGGTGGGCGCCGAGGGAACGGGCGGCCGCCTCCACCAGCTCCTGGGGGCTGGCTGAGGCGATCACGCAGAAGTCGCCCACGGCGAGGTGCATGTCGAGGAGCCAGCGGGCTCCGGGCTGGGCGGCCTTGGCCAGCTCGTCGCCCAGGGTCCGCGCCACCTGGACGGACGGCGCCGCCTCCCGGCCTGCCACCGAGGCCAGGAGCGCGGCGAGCAGGCGGGAGGCCGTCGAGGCCCCCTCGCCCCGGCGGGTGAAGGCCGCTTCCCTGGCCATCCACGCCCGCCAGTTCCCGACGGTCCACCAGGCCGGCGCGGTGCAGCGCCCGGCCCAGGATCATCAGACTGGACCCGGGTAGCAGCGTCCTGTCGAGATCGAAGACCGCGAGCCGGGAGCCAGGGAGGGGCGTCGCCAGGTCGGGTCGGCGGTTTCGACGGGCGAAGGCCCGGGTGCTCATGACGACCATGGTGAGGGCGGCCGGTGTCGCCGTGGTGAACACGCTTTGCGCTCAGTGGTGAACGCTCCGCGAAGACTCACACCTTGGCGTCGAGCTCCCGGAGTCGACGGGCCATGCCCACCATGAGCTTGCGGGTCATGCCCGGAGCCTCGGCCAGGGCGGCGTCGAAGTCGGACCGGGTGAGGACGATGGCCTCCATGTCGGACGCGGCGGTGACGGTGGCGTTGCGGGGGACCCGCTCCAGGAGCGCCAGCTCGCCGAAGAAGTCGCCCGCCCCCAGCTCGCCCACCTTGCGGCCGGCCCGGCTGACCTTGGCCCGGCCTTCGGTGATGACGAAGAACTCGTAGCCGAGCTCGCCCTCCTTCACCAGGATCGACCCGGCCGTCACCGGGATGTCGGTGGTGCGGCGGGCCAGCGCCCGCAGCTCCGCCTGGGAGC
The DNA here is from genome assembly GCA_050743445.1 of Acidimicrobiia bacterium. Taxonomy (GTDB): domain Bacteria; phylum Actinomycetota; class Acidimicrobiia; order IMCC26256; family BP-133; genus CAWBJP01. Next base: position 6,051 of record JBOGFO010000243.1, on the reverse strand, counting down.
AGCCGGAGAAGAGCGGCACCCGGGAGAGGTGCTCCAGATAGGCGTTGCGACTCTTACGGGCCATGGGTTCGTAACCTACCCGGCGCCGGGGTTGGCGGCCTGAATGGTTCCGGCGACGTGGATGCCCCCCCGGAGGCCCTCGCAGCCCGAGACCTGCCAGGAGAGGTCGTGCTCGGGGATGTCGACGGTCATGTCGGCCGAGCCGGCGGTGACGGACAGCTCGAGGTGCCCGGGCACCGTGACGGTGGCCCGCTCCGGTTCGAGAACCCAGGCCGCCGGCACCTGATACACCCCCAGGTCACGGTCCGCCGGACCGGCCAGGGTGGCGAGCAGGCCACCGCCGATGCGGCCCTCGACGAGATCGAGCAGCACCCGGACCTGCTCCGGGGTCGCCCGTTCGTCGACGAGGACGAGGCGCTGCAACAGCCCGGCCGTTGCCCGCCGCTCCCCGGCAGTGATGACCGCCAGCCCGGAGACGTCGACTCCGGCCACGAGACCGGTGCCGAGGAGGAGGGCGGCGACGGACCGGCATGCGGGCCGCGAGTCGTCGGGACCGGGGTCGCGCTCGTCGCGCTGGCAGGCGTCGAGGATCACACCGTCGAGGGCATAGGTGCGGTCACGGGTGATCCCGGCGCCGGTCCGGACCATGGTCAGCGGGCTCGGCGGGCGAGGCGGTCGTGGTCGAGAACGCGGATGCGGCCGCGGCCCAGAGCGACCCAGCCGGCTTCCTCGGCCTGGCGCAACACCCGGTTGACCGTGGCTCTCGACGTGCCCGCCAGGCTGGCCAGGTCGTCCTGGGTGAGCGGGATCTCGGCGCCATTGGCGGCCGCCTCACCGGCATACACGCCGGTCAGGGCGAGGAGGCGGCGCAGCACGCGCCGTTCGACGGGAAGGAACAGCGCCTCCATGAGCTGGACGTCGAGCCGGCGGACCTCGGTGGCCAGGACGTCGATGAGGAAGCGGTCGACGGCGGGATTGTCCCGGCGCAGCGCCTCGAACTGGTCCCGGTGCAGCGAGAGCGTCTCGGTCTTCTCCAGGGCGACGACGGTGGCCCCCCGGTGGCCCGAGCCGAGCAGGGCCATCTCGCCGACGCACTCGCCCGGTCCCACCACCGACAGGGTGGCGACATCGCCGAGGGGGGTGGTGATCCGCACGCCCACCCGGCCCTTGTCGATGAGGTGGAGGGTGTCGCCGGGGTCGCCCTCGTGGAAGAGGACCTCACGCCGGGCGAACCGGCGGCGGCGCGAGGAGGCGAGCAGGCGCCGGCGGTCCTCTTCGCCCAACGATGACAGGATCGGCCAGTCCACTCTCGTTCACCCCCGCGCCACGGCTGGGGCCAGGCTAGGCACACCCGGACGCCGGCTCCTCCGTACTGGTACGGATTCGAACTTGTCAGAGACCCAGCTCGTCGGCGCGCCGCACCAGGTCGAGCTTGGACGTGACCCCGAGCTTGGCGTAGGCGTTGGCCAGGTGGGTCTCCACCGTCCGCTCGCCGATGAAGAGCGAGGCCGCGATCTCCCGGGCGCTGCGGCCCTGGGCGGCGAGCCGGGCCACCTCCCGCTCCCGGCGGGTCAGGGAGGCGGGGCCGGAGACGGCCGCCGCCGCCCGGCGTCCGGTTCCCCCGAGGGTGTGCAGCGTCTCCATTGCCCGGTGGTGCCGGCAGCTGGCTCCGCCGGCTTCGAACCCGCGGGCCGCGGTCTCCAGGGCCGGCACGGCCGCCGAGCGGTCCTGGGAGCGCAGGGCGCGGCCGAGCACCTCGCTGGCCCGGGCCGAGAAGACGACGGTGCCGGTGGGCTCGAGGAGCTTGACGGCCTCCCGGGCGGCCTCCGCCGCCGCCTCGTCATGGCCCGTCGCCAGGTGACTCCAGGCCCCGGCCAGGGCGGCGAGGCCCTGGTGGAAGTCGCAGCCGGTCCGGCCGGCGAGCTCGGCCATGGCCCGGGCCGCCGCCCCTGACCGTTCCTGCTCGCCGCCGGCGGCGGCGAGCTCGGCCAGGTCGACGAGGACGAAGGCGAGATAGGGCCAGGCCTGGCTCCGGGGAATTCCTGCCGCCGCCCGTTCCAGGGCCCCGAGTGCCTCGGTGACCCGCCCCTGGCGCGCGGCCAGGAACCCGTCGACGTAGTCGCAGTAGTGGCGCAGGTAGGACCAGTCGCGGTTACCGAACGCCTGGCGGGCGGCGTCGGCGAAGCGCCGGGCTTCGGCGACGTCGCCGGTCTCTGCGGCGGCCAGGGCACCGAAGACGACGCCGATGCCCCGCCGGCGGCTCACGCCCGCCGGGTTCCAGGCCAGGGCCTGGCGGGCGTAGGTGAGGGCGGCGGGGACGTCCCCGGCCACCCACTCGACGACGGCCCCGAACTCGAGGACCAGGCTGTCCCGGTAGGCCGGGTCGACGGCTACGCCTTCGGCCAGCAGCGGGAGGCTCTCGGCCAGGCGGCCTTCCAGGGCCAGGGTGAGGGCGAGATGGGCCAGCAGCCGGGACTGCTGGTGGCGCATCCCCTCGGCCCGGGCCAGGTCCAGGGCGCGGCGGTAGGACGCCTCGGCGGCGCCGAAGTGGCCGCGGTGGGCCGCGGCATAGCCCATGGCGATGAGGGCCTGGACCACGACGAAGGGCAGGCCCTCGGCCTCGGCGGCGGCGAGCACCTCGGTGGCCCCCGACTCGAGCGCCTCGATGTCACCCTGCAGTCCCCGGACCCAGGCCAGCTCGTTGCGGGCCAGGAGGGCGCCGGTGCCGTCGCCCGCTTCGGCGAAGAGCTCCATGGCCTCCCGGGCGCTCTGCTCGGCCTCCTCGAGCTCGCCCGTCCCCCAGGCGCAGAAGCTGGCGAGCCGGAACTTGACCCCGGCCTGGCGGGCCGGATCGGGCACCGCGGCCAGCAGGGCGTCGATGGCCCGCATGGCCTCAGCCCCTTCTGCGGCATGGACTTCGGCCCGATGGTCGACGACCCATTCCGCCCGCAGCGACATGGCGTCGACCACCCCCCGCCAGCGCTCGTCGCCCGCAGGGAGCAGCGGCACCAGGGAGGACAGGACGGCCAGGGCCTCACGGTGGGCGCCGGCCTCCTCCGCCTGACCCACCGCCTGGCGCAGCACCTCCACCGCTTCCGGATCGCCGGGCTCCGCCGACCGGGCGAAGTGCGCTGCCGCCTCGGCCAGCCTCCCGCCGGCCAGCAGGGCCCGGGCCACCAGCCGGTGCAGGGCCACCCGCCGGGCTCCGGTGCTGCCCTGGTAGATGGCCTCGGTCATGAGGGGGTGGGCGATCTCGTAGGTGGGCTGGGGTCCGTCGGTCTCCACCACCAGGCGGAGGCGGACGAGCCGGTCGAGGATCTCGGAGAGCCGGTCGAGGGGACGGCCGCAGAGGCGGACCACCTCGCCCAGCTCCACGCCCCGGCCCACCACCGCCAGCACCTCCAGGGTGGCGAGCGAGGGCTCGTCCAGGTGACCGAGCCGGCTTGCCACCTGGTCGGTGAGGGCTTCGGGGAGGTGGCGGAGGTGGGGGGCGGCCAGGTCGGCTCCCTCCTCCAGGAGGGCCCCGAGGAGCCCGAGTGTGTAGAGCGGATTGCCCCGGCTGCGCTGGCCCAGCCAGTCCACCAATGCCGGCGGCGGGGTTTCGCCCAGCACCGCTTCGGCCAGTGCCCGCACCCCGTCGGAGGGCAGCGGGTCGAGCTCCAGGCGGGTGAGGCGATCCTCGCGGTCGAGGCCGGCGAAGACCTCGGCGGCGGGCGCGGTGAGCTCACCGGGGCGGGCCGTGACCACCAGCAGGACCGGCGCGGTGGGCGCATTCCGGCTCAGGTAGTGGAGGGCCTCCCACGACGAGGCGTCGGCCAGATGGGCGTCGTCGAGGACGGCCACCACCGGAGCCCGCGCCGCCAGATTGCCCACCGCCACCGTCACCCCTTCCAGGAGTCGGGTGCGGGGAACCTCGCCGCCGGGAGCGCCACCCCGGGCCGCCGCCACCGACCGGCACAGGCCGGCCAGGTCATCGGTCACCCCACCGCAGACGGCCCGGACCTCCTCCGCGGTCAGCGTCCTGAGGTGGCTCTCGAGAGCCTCGGCCCACAGGGCGAAGGGCGCTGTGCCCCCCAGGGGAAAGGAGCGGGCCGACAGGGCGATGGTGGTTCGCCGGTGCCGGGCCAGCAGCTCGGAGGTGAGCCGGGTCTTGCCCAATCCGGGGTCGGCCAGCACCAGGACGCAGCGCAGCTCGCCGCCGGAGGCCCGCCGGCGCTCGGCTTCGAGGACGGCCAGCTCCCGGTCCCGTCCGACCAGCCGGGTCTTCCAGGGAGTGCCGGCCACGTCGCCGTCAGGTCCGGGCCCGGCCTGCCGCCTCGATCCGGTCCAGGATCTCGGGTGGCTCGTCCTCGAAGATGCCCCAGCGCAGGTGGAACCGGCGCAGAGGCCGGGGCGCCCACCAGTTGGCCCGTCCGGCCAGGCGCATGAAGGCGGGCACGAGCGTGGCCCGGATGAGGAAGGCGTCGACCAGGACAGCCAGGGCCAGACCCACCCCGAACACCTTGACCACGGTCACCTCGGCGGTGGCGAAAGCCACGAACACGAGGGCGAGGAGCAGGGCGGCGGCGGTGACGATCCGGCCGGTGCGTTCGAGACCGATGGCCACCGCGTCCTCGTTGTCGGCCCCGAGGTCGTACTCCTCCTTGATGCGGGACAGGAGGAACACCTCGTAGTCCATGGACAGCCCGAAGGCGATGCAGAACAGCAGGACGGGCGTGAAGATGCTGATCGTCCCGGTGGGGGTGAAGTGGAGGATCCCGGAGAGGTGGCCCTCCTGGAACACCCACACCAGCGCCCCGAAGGTGGCCGACAGCGACAGGACGTTGAGGATCAGGGCCTTGGCCGGCACGAGCAGGCTTCCGGTCATGAGGAACAGGAGGAGGAACGTGGCCAGCCCGATGATGGCGATGGCCAGGGGCAGCCGGCTGGAGAGGGACCGCTTCCCGTCCACCAGCCGGGCCGACTCGCCGGTGACCAGGACCTCGAAGGGGGCCTCGGCCGACCGGACGGCGTGCACGAGCTGTTCGCCCTCGGGCGACAGCGGCTCCACGGTGGGGACCACCGACAGCCAGGAGCCGCCGCGGCCGGCGAAGCGGGCGGAGAGCTGGTTGGGTGGCGTCAGCTGCTCGCCGTTGCGGTAGAAGCCGGTGACGGCGTCGACCCGGGCCACGCCCGGGATGCGGGACAGGGCCCGGGCGTAGCCCTCGATCCCGGCCCGGTCGGCGGCCGGATCGGCGGACGGACTGACCACCGCCAGGGCGCCGGCCTCCTTGGAGTCGAAGTTGCGGCGGATGTTGTCACCCACCACCCGGACGGGCGCCGACTCGCCCAGCACCCGGTCGTCGGACAGCCCGAGGTCGAGGCGCATGAAGGGTGCGCCGAGCACGAGGAGCAGGCCGGTGACGACGACCACCACCGGGATCGGCCGGCGCATCACGGCCCGGGCCCGGCCGTACCAGAAGCCGGAATCCACCGCCTTGGGCTCCCGGTTGAAGAGGGTGAGGCTGTCGACCCGTCGCCCCAGCGCCGAGAGGAGGGCGGGGAGGACGACGACGGCCCCGATGGCGGCCATGAGCACGACACCCACACCGGCGTAGGCGAACGAGCGCAGGAAGGGCAGGGGGAAGACCACGAGCGCGGCGAGGGAGATGGCCACGGTCAGGGCGGAGAAGGCGACGGTGCGCCCGGCCGTGTGGAGCGACCGGGTCACGGACTGGTCGGGGGCGTATCCGTGGCGGAGCTCCTCCCGGTAGCGGGAGACCACGAACAGGCTGTAGTCGATGGCCAGGCCCAGCCCCATGGCGGTGGTCAGGTTGAGGGCGAAGATCGACACGTCGGTCAGGCTCGTCACCACCCGGAGCACGAGGAAGGTCCCCACCACGGCCAGGGCCCCCACCGCCAGGGGCAGGCCAGCGGCGACGACGGAACCGAAGACGAGGACGAGGAGGATCACGGTGATGGGGAACGTGAGCAGCTCGGCCTTCTTCAGGTCCTTCTCGGCCTGGGCCTCGATCTGGTTGAAGACCTCACCGGCCCCGCCCATCCCCACGC
>JBOGFO010000242.1:0-2385 GCA_050743445.1 Acidimicrobiia bacterium | reverse complement strand
CGGTGACCCGGTCCCGCATCCGGCCCGGCTCGACCAGCAGGACGAGCCCGGTCTCGGGGAGCAGGTCGGGAAGAAGGTGCTCCTCGTCGGTCAGCCACGGCAGCCACGACTCCATGCCGTCGAACAGCAGCCCCTCGGACAGGCGCTCCCACTGCTCCCGGCCCCACGGCTCGGCCGCCACCAGCCGGGCGGCCCGCTCGCGGACGGCCGGCGTGGGCAGCAGCTCCCGGCACGGGAAGATCTCGACCGCGTCCACGTCGGCGGTGGCCCGCTGATCGGCGATGGAGAAGGCCTGGAGCCGGTCGACCTCGTCGCCCCACAGGTCGATGCGGACGGGATGGTCGGCGGTCGACGGGTAGACGTCGACGATCGAGCCCCGGACGGCGATCTCGCCCCGGGCCTCCACCTGGTACTCCCGCCGGTAGCCCGCCCCCACCAGCCGCGCCACCAGCTCGTCCCGGTCGACGACCGCTCCCGGCCGGACGACCACCGGGTCGACGTCCTCCACGTGGGGCCCGAGGCGCTGGGCCAGGGCCCGCACCGGCGCCACCACCACCTCCGGGAGGTTCTCCGCCTGCCTGAGCCGCCACATGACCCGGAGGCGGCGCCCCATGGTCTCGGTCTGGGGTGACACCCGCTCGAAGGGCAGCGTCTCCCAGGCCGGGAACAGCTCGACGGCTTCTCTTCCGGGGGACACCCCTGGCCCCCCGGGCGGATCGAGGTACTGGCGCAGGTCCGAGGCCAGCCGTTCCGCCTCGGCGCTGGTGGGCACCCCCACGACCAGCGGCCGGCGCTCCGTGAGGCGGGCCACACCGGCGAGCACGAACGCCCGGGTCGCCTCGGGAATGGCCACCACCCGCGCCGAACCGCCGGCCAGATCGGCCAGGACGGGGTCTTCACGCAGCAGGGATGGCAGATCGCGCAGGGCCATGGACTGAGCCCCAGAGCTTAAAGGCTCGGTACATCTGGACCGATTCTTGGAGATCCGGCTCCCGGGACCCCGATAGGCTCGGACGACGCATCTCTCAAGGCCGGAACCCCTCCCGCCGATGAGGTGAACCAGGGCCGAGTTTCGCCGCGCCCGGATGACAGGAGTTGGTTATGAACCGTCGCCTCACCGCCCTCTTCGCCGCCGGAGCCATCGCCCTGCTGGGCGCCTGCAGCAGTGGTGGCGACAGCGCAACACAGCAGTCGGGGTCCGCCGACGAGAAGAAGACCGGCCAGGACGCCCCCACCGAGGAGAGCACCCTCGACCTTGTCCTCGCCTCCGCCGGGCGCGCCGCCGAGGCCAAGACGTCCCGCTTCGAGTTCACCATGGCCCTCGCCGGTCCCCAGGGCCCCCTGAACGTGGTCGCCAAGGGCGCCTCCGACAGCTCGGTGCCGCTCATGAGCCTCGACATGGACATGGCCTCGCTCATTCCGGGCACGCCGCCCGGTGGGGCCACCGTGTCCACCGTCTTCGACGGCAAGGCCGTCTACATGCGCTTCCCCGACGAGCTGGCCGGCGGGCTGCCCGAGGGCAAGCGCTGGGCCCGCCTCGACCTGGCCGCCATCTCCAGCCAGGCCGGGATCGACGTGGCCTCCCTGACCTCCCAGTTCAACAGCTCCGACCCGCTGGCCAACATCGCCCTCCTCACCGGCGCGGCCGGTGAGGTCACCGAAGTCGGCACCGAGGATGTGCGGGGCACGTCCACCCGCCACCTGAAGATGACCGTCGACCTCGAGAAGGCCACCGAGCAGCTCACCGCCTCGATGTCCGGCCCCACCGCCGAGCGGCTCAAGCTGGCCGTCACCCGGGCGGCGACGACGGTGGGCGTCACCCAGCTGCCGATCGAGGCGTGGATCGACTCCGACGGCCTGCCCCGGCGCCTGGTCTACGAGATGGACCTGTCCAAGGCCAAGGTCGCCGGCGCCGAGAGCGCCCCGGCCACCGGCACGGCCAAGGTGACGATGGAGTTCTACGACTTCGGCAAGGACATCGACGTCGCCATCCCGCCGGCGGGCGAGACGGTCGACCTGGCCGAGCTGCTCGGGCCCGGAGGTTCCTAGCCCGAGCTCTGGTTGAAGCGGTTCATGGCCGCCGCCACGCCATCGCGGGCGATGACCTCGACGGCGTCGGCGGCCTGCTCGATGGTGACCTGGATCTGCTCCCGCTCCGCCCTGGAGAACCGGCGCAGGACGTGATCGGCACCCTGCCGGCGCCCGGGAGGCTTGCCGATCCCGATGCGGATCCGGAGAAAGTCCTGGGTGTGCAGGTGGGCCACGATCGACTTCAGGCCGTTGTGGCCGGCCAGCCCGCCGCCCGCCTTCACCTGCAGGCGGGCCAGCTCGAGGTCCATCTCGTCGTGGACGACGACCAGCCCGCTGGGCTCCACCCGGTAGCGG